>WHSM01000184.1 GCA_009380105.1 Micromonosporaceae bacterium | reverse complement strand
GCGCAAGAGCAGCCGTAGTGTTGGTGCGTCGGATTGCGTGGAGGTTGCGCTCGGGGATCATCGGGTCGGGGTGCGCGACTCCAAGGACCAGGGTGGCCCGGCGCTGTGGTTCCCCGAGACCGCCTGGGCCGACTTCATCGCTGCCGCGCGCGCGGGCGAGTTCGACCTCCCGGGGCACGCGTGAACGCCGCCGACGACAGCGCAGGTCATGACAGGGCAGACCGTGACAACGCAGACCGTGACAACGCAGACCGTGACAACGCAGACCGTGACAGCCTCAACCTTCAAGGAGTCGAGCCGGTGACGACGCACCCCACCAAGGGAGTCTTCGACGCCTCGCGCGCGGAGTGGCGCGCTGCCAACGGACCGGACGGTGAGCCGGGCCGGATCGAGGTCGCGTTCGTGGACGGCCTGATCGGCATGCGCGACGCGCAGGACCCCGACACCGTGCTGGTGTACACGCCCGCCGAGTGGGAAGCGTTCATCGGCGGCGCCAAGGACGGCGAGTTCGACCTCGAAGCCGACTGATCTGCCTGCTGGCCGGGACTGGTGATCCGGCCTCTGGTCCGCTCGTCCGCGCTGTGGTTGGGGAAGTGGCATAATACTGCCATGAGAACTGCCATCGATGCCGCGGGGCGGATTGTGGTTCCGAAAGCCTTGCGCGATGCGCTTGGCCTGACAGCCGGGCAGCCGCTCGACATCAGCTCGCGCGACGGACGTCTAGAACTGGTCCCGGTGCCGACGCCCATGCGCTTGGAAGACCGTGGCGACGGAGTCGTGGCCGTGCCAGAGGACGACCTCCCCCCGCTCACCGTGGAGCAGGTGCGGGACACCTTGGAGCAGGTGCGGCGGTGATCGCTGTTGACTCCAGTGTGGTGATCGCCGGCTTCGCTTCATGGCATGAACATCACAAGGCCGCGAGCAACGTGTTGCGGCGCGGCCCCCGCTTGGTGGCGTATGCCGCAGTGGAGACCTATTCGGTGCTCACCCGGTTGCCACCTCCGCATCGCGCCGCGGCCCAGCTGGTCGAGGAGTTCATCCGTCAACGCTTTCCGGAGCCGCTCTTGGGATTGCCCGAGACTGGCTACCGGCAACTGCTCATGAGGATGGCAGAGGCTCCGGTGCTCGGTGGAGGCGTCTATGACGCGCTGATCGGATTTACCGCAGCGCACCACGGCGCCACGCTGGTCACGCTGGATGGCCGTGCGGGTCGCATCTACGACGCTGTCGGGGCCGCGACTGAAGCGGTCGAGGCCTGATGTGGCGGCAGCGGCGCCGCGGTGGGCAGTCGGGTGTCATCGATCGGCGCGTTGCGTGGCCAGGTCGGTGACCTGCGCGATCGTGTCGAAGTCCGCGTCGACATGAAGGACAGTCAGCCCCCAGGCTTGCGCGGTCGCCGCCACCAGGAGATCGACGACGGATGGCCCCTTGCGGAGGCCAAGGCCGACCAGGTCGGCCTGGGTGCGCTCCACGAACTGCCAGGCGCTGTCGGGCATCCGGTGCCAGGTGAACAGCGAACGGAGGTGGTGGCGAAGGCCGTCCCGATCCGTCTTGCTCGCGACGGCGCGCGTCAGCTCGGCGTCCACCACCGGGCAGACGCCGACGAGCCCCGCGCGGATCGCGTCCAGCCACTGCGGGGCGATCTCGTGTTCGCGGCGCAGCCGGATGATCGCGGAGGTGTCGGCGAGGTAGGTCATGCCTGGACGCCCGCGTGAGCTGCTTCGTCCTGCTCAAGGGACTTGACGTCAAGTCGATCCAGCAGATCGCGGAACGAGTCGAGCAGCCGTGCCCTCCGATCGGCGTCGACGGCGGCGGCCACCTCCAGGGCTGAGTTGACCGTGTCGCGCTTGGTCGAGGTCCGCAGAGCCCGCTGCGCGCGTGCGAGCATCTCGTCGTTCACATCGATGATGGTTCTGCTCATATATAAAAGATATCAGCTCGATATCACGGTATCGGTGGGAAGTTTGTGGCGAACGTGTGTCGGAGTCCGGGTTTCAGGCTGGCGGGATGTTGTGGTTGCGGCAGAAGACGTTGTCCGGGTCGTAGCGGGCCTTGACCTCACGCAGCCGCCGGTGGTTGTCCGGGGTGTACGCGGTGTGGGTCTGGGAGGTGTCGTGCAGGAAGTTCAGGAACGACCCGCCGGTGGCCTCGGCGGTGAGCGCGTCGATGGCCTGCGGCGACGCGTCCAGCTTCATTGCGAACGGCACGTGGCGGTGGCTGACGGGGCCGGGCGCCGGGTGGGTCGGGCGCGCGATGGCGCCGCCCCAGTGTTTGACCTCTGCTGCGTTCACGCCTGATTCGGGGTCTCGTACGGCGTCGACCAGCTGCCCGATCAGCGCCGGTGACAGGCTGTCGGACATGGCGAACCCGCGTGGCGCGGTCCCGCCGATCGAGGCCATCTCGGAGTACCGCATCGTGCGCAGACTCTCGACCGCCGGGGAGCCGGCGGCGTGGTAGAGCGGCTCCAGCGCCGCCTGGGCATCCGCCTCGCCGCCCGCGCCCGCGTGCACCGCGCGGAGGACCAGCGCGGGACCGTTGACCTCGGGGGCGTGCCGGGTGACGACCATGGACACGGACAGCTCATCCGGGAGCAGGTCGCCGTGGTGGTTCAGGAAGGACAGGGCGTCGGCGGCCCGCTCGATTCCGAACACCGCCGTGCCGCCATACACCTGAGGCGCCTGGTAGAGCCGGAACTCCAGCGCGGTGATCACGCCGAAGTTCCCGCTGCCGCCGCGCAGCGCCCAGAACAGGTCGGCGTGGTGGTGTTGGCCCGCTGTGACCAGGCGGCCGTTCGCGGTGACCAGCTCGGCTTTGAGCAGGCTGTCGGCGGCGAACCCGTGCTTGCGGGACAGCCAGCTCAGGCCGCCGCCGAGCGTGTAGCCGACCACGCCGACCGAGGGCGTGTCACCGGACAGGGGCGCGAGTCCGAACGGCTCCGCGGCGGCGATGACCTCGCTCCACCGCGCGCCCGCGCCCACGTGCGCGATCCGCCGGTCCGGGTCGACCAGCACCTGCGCCATCGGCGAGGTCCGCAGCAGGATGCCGCCGTCCGGCGGTACCAGTGTGCCGTGACCGGTGGACTGCACGGTCAGTGGCAGCTCGTTCGCCCGCGCGACCCGCACCGCCGTCTGCACCTCGGCCGCGCTCTGCGCCTCGACCACGATCGCGGGCGCCCCGCGGTAGGCGGGCCGCTGCCGCTCGTACGGCTCGTCGCCGGGCACGTGCACTGCGTCGGGCAGCGCGCGCCGCAGCGTCTGGAGAGCCTGTTCCGTGCCGGTCTCGGCCGGCCTCAGCAGTGTCGGGGTAGTCATCACCGCGCTCCTCACACGTCCTTTGACACATGAGACCGCCGCGGCGCGGAAAACTCATCGGCTCCTGGACGGCTCCTGCGCTACCCGCCTGAGCGCACCCCGAAACGGGGCCGTACGCCCAGCGGCGTACTCAGCCGGGCGCACGGGCTAGGGCGTTGTAGCGGTCCGTCCTACCCCGCGCCGCTGCTCGCTGGTTCGGCCCGGGTCGGAGAAGGTTCGTCTGGTGCGCGCTTGACGAGGGTTCGAGGCGGCCCGCCGGATTGCGGGCGCCTTCCTCCGCTACGAGTCCTGAGCCGCGTCGCCGATCCGGCTCTCGCCCCCAGCCGGCGGCCGGGTCGGGGCGCCGGCCAGGCGCCGCATGGAGCGCAGCGCCACCGCCATCAGGGTGAGCGTCGGGTTCTGCGCGCCCGACGTGACGAAGACCGAGCCGTCGGCGACGTAGACGCTCTCTGTGCCGTGGACTCTCCCGTACGGGTCGCAGACGCTGGTCGCCGGGTTCGCGCCGAGCTGCATGCCGCCGAGCACGTGGACGCTGTCCGGCGCCCCGAACCCACCCGGGTTCAGGCACACCGAGGAGGTGATGGCGTCAGCGCCGGCGTGCTCGAGAATCCGCATCAGCTGCATCCCGTAGAACATCTGCCCCACCTGCTCGTGCTTGCCGAGCGAGTAGGTCACCCGGGCGACCGGCAGGTCGTACACGTCGCGCACCTTGGGATCTAGGGTGACGTTGTTGGTCCGGTACGGATGGTCGTTGCCCACCATCGCGATCTTGGTGTACCGGTCGCGGAGCAGGCTGGCGCGCATCAGCGCCTTGAAGTCGGCGCCGAACGGCTTGTCCGGCCGGATCTGCCGCAGCACGCGCTGGTAGGCCTTGGCTTCGGCGATGGGGTGCATCCCGAGCCCCAGCTCGACCAGGCCGCCCCGCAGGTACGGCAGGCCGGCCTGCCGTGCCATCTCCGACGCGCCCGGGAAGCCCGGGTCGGCGTAGTCCTCGAAGCAGTGGGTGGCGGAGCGCCCGCGGTGGCTGTGCAGCCGCTCGCCGAGGAACACGCCGACCAGGTCCACGTAATAGTGGAACATCAACCGCTGGCCGATCCGGCCGCTCGCGTCCGGAAGCTCGGACAGCAGCGCCAGGCGGGCGGTCTCGATCGCTGACGCGGCGAGCACGACGACGTCGGCGGTGAACCGGCCCCGCGTGGTCCCGTCGCCGCCCAGCCGCACCCACTCGACGGCGCGTTCGGCGACCCTGGTCACCGTGGTGTTCGGCGCGAGCTCGACCCGGCCGGTGCGCAGTGCCCGCCGGAGCAGGCCGAGCGCGCTGCCGCGGGCGTGCGTGGGGCAGCCGTACTCGGCGCAGAATCCGCAGTTGTTGCACGCGGGACGGTCGTCGTGCGGGACGGAGTTGATCGCGGCGGGGATCGGGAACGGGGCCACACCGGTGGCCCGGGCGGCATCGGCGAGCAGCCGCGAGGACCGCTGTGGCGGCCCGGGCGGCATCGGGTACGGAGCGGACCGCGGAGCGTGACGCCGGTTCGCGTCGGGCAACGCGGCGGCGTCGCCCTGCACCCCGAGCAGCGACTCCATCTCGTCGTAGCATGGCGCGAGCTCCGCGTACTCGAACGGCCAGTCGGCCACGTCCGCGTCGGGCGCCGGACCGTGCGCCGAGAGCTGCTGGAAGTCGAGATCCCAGAAGCGGGGAGTCTTCGCGTCCCAGTGGACGGTGCCACCGCCGACCACCTGCGGCAGCTCGGCGACCGAGCCCTGATAGGAGGCGACGTCGTCGGGGCCGCTGCGGAAGGTGCGGGGGCAGGCGAGCGGGTCCGGCTTCTCGAAGTAGCGCAGCTTCTTCAGCTCGTCGTTGGAGAACGACGTGCCGATCGGGCCCGGACCGGCGAGGTTGGTGAACGGATTCGGGCCCTTCTCGATGATGGTCACGTCCCAGCCGGCCTCGGCCAGTGTCATCGCGGCGACACAGCCGCCCGCTCCGCTGCCGACGATGATCGCGCTACGTGCTGTCACTGGCAGAGCTCCTGTGTGTTGCCGGACTGGTCCTGTGTGTTGCCCGACTGGATGTCCTCCATCAACCGCTGCAGACTGCCACGCAGCCAGACGACGGTGTCGTCGACTGCTCCTGTCAGCTCAAGCGGGTCTGGCCCGTCGCTGTCGGCCACCTGCTCGGCGGTGTAGCCGATGGGCTGGACGTCGCCCGGGAACCCGATGTCCCGCCACCCGGCGAGGTCGCGATTCCCGCCGTACTCCGGCGCCGCGTACATCCCCTCGATGGTGTGTCCGAACAGCACATCGACGAAGCGCGTCGCGTCCTGTGAGGCGAGGACGCGGTCCTTCACGTCGCGGGAGGCGCCCGCGAAGTCGCCGTCGGCGAGGGTGTCGAGCAGCCCCACCCCCTCCCGGTAGGTCTGGCGCCACTCGGTCAGCCGCTGCGTCCAGGCCGACCGCTGGACCTGGCTGAGCGGCACGGGTTGAGCCATGTGGTCGGCCTCGCCGCCGTGCCGGTCGCTCCACGGGCCGGCCATGTGGATCCGCTCCGGATCGGACTCGAGCGCGCTCAGCAGCGTGTCCAGGTACCGCGGCACGTCCGCTTCCCGGGCGCCGGGGCTGTCCCGTTCGGCTGGGTCGTCCTCGGGGCCGGGGACCAGGCGGGCGACGGCCTCGGTGATCACGGCCGCCTCGTGCGGGCTGAAGAAACGGGGTGCCACAGTTGCCGACCTTTCCGCTCCGCGGGAGCAGATGGGAAGCGTGTGGCGAGTTGTCGCCACGACCTTGCGCGCCCGCCGTTCCGCCGGACGGACATGCCCGCGCCGTTCAGCCGAGGCGGATCAGCCCGCGTTGCAGCGCGGTGGTGACCGCCGCGGTGCGGTCGGCGACCCCCAGCTTGGCGTAGATGTGCAGCAGATGCGTCTTGACCGTCGCCTCGCTGACGTGGAGCGCCCGCGCGATCTCCTTGTTGCCCTGCCCCCGCGCCACCGCGTCGAGCACCTCGATCTCCCGGCTGCTCAGGCCCTCCCGGTCGTTGTGGCGGATGTGGTCGAGCAGCTTGGCCGCCACCGTGGGAGAGAGCACCGACTCGCCGCGGGCCGCCGCCCGGACCGCGTCGCACAGCTGCTCCCGGGCAGCGTCCTTGAGCAGGTAGCCGACGGCTCCGGCCCTCACCGCGGCGGTGATGTCCGCCTGGGTCTCGTACGCGGTGAGCACCAGCACCTGCACCGGGTGCCGGGCGCAGATCGCCGCGGTCACGTCCACTCCCGACAGTCCCGGCATCTGCAGGTCCAGCAGCGCGACGTCTGGCGTGAGCGCGGCGACCTGGGCCAGCGCCGCCTCGCCGTCGCCGGCCTCGCCGACCACCTCGAGGTCCGGCTGGGCGCCGAGGACCGCGACCAGCCCGTCCCGGACCACCGGATGGTCGTCGACGATCAGCACCCGGATGCGGCGGTCCGCCGACCCGCTCACCGCGTGGAGACCGGTTGTTCGCGCTCGTCGGAGTGGTCGCTCGGCGGTCGCCACGCCGCCTCGGCGGCGGGGGCCGACGCCGGAACCACGGCCGCCACCGTCGTGCCCCCACCCGGCTCGCTCTCGACGGTGAACACGCCGCCGAGATCGTTGATCCGTTCCCGCATCGTCGCCAGCCCGAACCCGCCACTGGAGCCGGGCGGCACGCCGCAGCCGTCGTCCTGCACGTCGAGGACGAGCTCGCCGTCCAGATAGGACAGCGTGACGGTCACCCGGCTGGCATCGGCGTGGCGCCGGATGTTGGTCAGCGCTTCCTGCACCACCCGGAGCAACTCGCCTTCGACCTGGGGTTCGAGCGCGACCGGGTTGCCGGTGACGGTGGTGTGGACCGCGATGCCGGTCTCCGCCGAGAGCCGGTCGGCCAGTTGGCAGATCGCGCCGGGCAGGCCGGCGCCCTCGAGCTCGTGTGGTCGCAGCGCGTGGACCAGCCGGCGGGTCTCGGCGAGGTTCTCCCGTGCGGTGCGCATCGCCTGCTCCACGCGGCGGGTCGGCGGGGCGCCCGGCGGCAGGTCTGCCTGCGCGGCGTCGAGCAGCATCGCGACGCTGGCGAAGCCCTGGGCGAGCGTGTCGTGGATGTCGCGTGCCAGGCGGTGGCGCTCGGCCAGGACGCCGGCCCGGTGCTCCGCGGCGGCCAGATCCGCCTGGGTCGCGGCGAGCTGGTCGAGCAGCCGCTGCCGCTTACGGCCCTCCCGGTCCAGGACGGCCACATAGCCGTGCGCGGCCGCCAGCGCCACCACCCCGCCGCCGCACCCCAGCCCGGTCACCCAGGTCACGTCGCCGGCGAGCACCTCCTGCGACAACCACCGCTCCGATCGCGGCGAACGCCACCGCGCCCCACAGGGGGTGGCGCAGGCAGTAGGGCACCAGGATCGCCAATCCCACGGTGAGGAACGTGGGATCGATCACGACCATCAGCGCCCACAGGCCCGCGGCGCCCGCCAGGAACGGCAGGTGGGCCTGTTCGGCGTCGCGGCGCCAGCCGTACCAGTAGGCGTACCAGGCGGCGAGCGCGACGAGCAGGCCGACCCGTGCCAGCGCGTCGCCGACCGAATAGGTGTCGAGCGCGAACGTGGCGAGCGCCGTCAGCGTGAACCCGACCGTGAAGAACGTGTGCTGCCACCGCAGCTTCCACTGCTCCCACGACTTCACGATTCCACGATAGAGGACGCCCGCCTCCCCGGCGCCGGTGTGGCGACGCGCCCACTACGGCGCCGGCGGATCGGCGAGCCGGGTCCACGGCTGTCCACCATCTGGTGCTGTGGTGTCCATCGGCTGGTCGATGTCCCCGGGCTGAGCGCCGGGTGAGGATCGGTCAGTGATCGAGATACGTGGCCTGCGCAAGCGGTACGGGTCGACCGTTGGGCCTTCAGCCTGGTCGGGATGTTCACCCCGAGCCCGCAGACGTTCGAGGTCGGCGAGTCCGCCGCGCTGTTCTTCGGCTACGTCGTGGTGCTGCTGGGCGCCGCGGCCGTCTCGCTCGTCCGCCGGGATTCGTAGAGTGGAGGAGGTCTGATCATGGATCGTGCCCGGATACGCGCCTCGGACGCGGACCGGCAGGCGACCGCGCAGCGACTGGCGGCGGCCCTGTCCGAGGGCCGGCTTGACGCAGGCGAGTACGACGACCGGCTGCGGC
>WHSM01000490.1 GCA_009380105.1 Micromonosporaceae bacterium | reverse complement strand
TGCGTCACGGCAGGACGAATTCGCTGGTCGATGTGGCCGGCGTGAAGGTGGGACACGCGGAGCGGGTCGGCGACGGCTGGCGCACCGGCGTGACGGTGGTGCTGCCGCCCCCGGAGGGCGCCGTCTGCGGCGTGGACGTGCGCGGCGCCGCGCCCGGCACCCGGGAGACCGACCTGCTGGATCCGCGCAACCTGGTGCGGCGGGTCCACGCGGTGGTGCTGGCGGGCGGCAGCGCGTACGGCCTCGCCGCCGCGACCGGCGTGATGGAGCGGCTCGCGTCCGACGGCGTCGGGTTTCCCGTCAAGCCCGGGCTGGTGGTGCCGATCGTCCCCGGCGCGGTGATCTTCGATCTCGGGCGCGGCGGCGCGGACCGGGCGACCCCGGACGCGACGATGGGGGCGGCGGCGTACGACGCCTGTCGCGACGGCGCGGTCGCGCAGGGCGGCGTGGGAGCGGGCTCCGGCGCTGTGGTCGGCGGGCTGGCCGGAGGAGTCGGCTCGGCGAGCGTCGTGCTCGGACCCTCCGGGGCCACGCGTGAGTCCCCGGAGCAGCGGCGAGCGGCCCCGGAAGGGCTGACCGTCGCGGCGCTGGCGGTGGTGAACGCGGCCGGGTCGCCGTTCGACCCCGCCGACGGCTCCTTGTACGCCGCGCGGCTCGGCCTGCCAGGCGAGTTTCCGGCGCGCGCACCCGACCCGGCCGAGGTCTCCGCCTGGGGCGGCGGCGCTGGCGGCGGCGTTCCGGACGTGTCCTTCAACACCGTGATCGGGGTCGTGGCGACTGACGCCAGGCTCACCAAGGCGCAGTGCGCCCGCCTCGCCTCCGCCGCGCACGACGGCCTGGCGCGGGCGGTGCGCCCGTCCCACACCATGACCGACGGCGACACGATCTTCGCGCTCGCCACAGGCGCCGGCGCGCCGCACCGCGCGGGAGCCGACGCGCTGGATGTCGCGGGCTCCGCGCCGGACCTCGCGGGGTTCAACGCGCTGCGCGGCGCGGCCGCGGACACCTTCACCCGGGCGATCGGCCACGCGGTGCTCGCCGCGTCCGGCTGGCCGGGCGTCGCGTCGTACGCCCGGACCTTTCCGAGCGCGTTGGCAGGCGGGTGACGCGCCCTCCTCACCGGGACTGACCTCGGCGAGCAGCGGATCTCACCGCCGCGCCCCGGCGCGCCTGTGGGACAGGCGGGCCGCTATTCTGCGTCGAGGCGTGGCCGGGCTCGGACGAGGGCCCGGCCTCCGCGCGGTCACCAGCGGCAGGGCTCGGTGGGCCGCCGGCGACTGGCACCAGGAGGTAGGGCGTGACTCAGGTCGCACCGAAACCGATCGTGACGCGGCCCTGGCCCGTGCATCGGCCGATCAAGGGTTCGGCGTTCGCTCGGATCCTGCGCACCACGGACGCGAAGCAGATCGGGATCATGTACCTGATCACGTCGTTCGTGTTCTTCCTGATCGGCGGCGCGCTGGCGCTGGCGATGCGCGCGGAGCTGGCGCGGCCGGGGATGCAGTTCCTGTCGCCGGAGCAGTACAACCAGGCGTTCACGATGCACGGCACGATCATGCTGCTGCTGTTCGCGACGCCGATCTTGTTCGCGTTCGCCAACTACATCGTGCCGCTGCAGATCGGCGCCCCGGACGTGTCGTTCCCACGTCTGAACTCCTTCGCCTACTGGCTGTACGCGCTCGGCGGCACCATGGTGGTCGCCGGGTTCGCGGTGCCGGGCGGCGCGGCCGACTTCGGCTGGTTCGCGTACACGCCGCTGTCCAGCGTGGTCCACTCGCCCGGGGCCGGCGCCGACCTGTGGATCGTGGGCCTGCTGATCTCCGGTCTGGGCACCATCCTCGGTGGCGTCAACATGGTCACCACGATCCTGACCCTGCGCGCGCCCGGCATGACCATGTTCCGGATGCCGATCTTCACCTGGAACATCCTGGTCACCAGCCTGCTGGTGCTGATGGTCTTCCCGATCCTCGCCGCGGCCCTCTGCGCGTTGATCGCCGACCGGCAGCTCGGCGCCCACGTCTTCGACTCGGACACCGGCGGCGCGATGCTGTGGCAGCACCTGTTCTGGTTCTTCGGGCACCCCGAGGTGTACATCGTGGCGCTGCCGTTCTTCGGCATCATCTCCGAGATCATCCCGGTGTTCAGCCGCAAGCCGATCTTCGGCTACAAGACCCTCGTGGCGGCCACGATCAGCATCGCCGCGCTGTCGATGACGGTGTGGGCGCACCACATGTTCGCCACCGGCCAGGTGCTGCTGCCGTTCTTCTCGTTCCTGTCGTTCGTGATCGCCGTGCCGACCGGGATCAAGTTCTTCAACTGGATCGGCACCATGTGGCGGGGGCAGCTCACCTTCGAGACGCCGATGCTGTTCGCGATCGGATTCCTGGTGACGTTCCTGTTCGGCGGCCTGTCGGGCGTGCTGCTGGCCAGCCCGCCGATCGACTTCCACGTCTCGGACACGTACTTCGTGGTGGCGCACTTCCATTACGTGCTGTTCGGCACCATCGTCTACGCCGTCTACGCCGGGGTGTACTTCTGGTTCCCGAAGATGACCGGGCGGATGCTCGACGAACGGCTCGGGAAGCTGCATTTCTGGCTCACCACGATCGGCTTCCACATGACGTTCCTGGTGCAGCACTGGCTCGGCACGATAGGCATGCCGCGGCGGTACGCCGACTACCTGCCCAGCGACGGCTTCACCGAGCTGAACACGATCTCCACGATCGGCTCGTTCCTCACCGGCATCTCGACGCTGCCGTTCCTCTGGAACGTGTGGAAGTCGTACAAGGCGGGCCGGACCGTCGACGTGGACGACCCGTGGGGCCACGGCGCGTCGCTGGAGTGGGCGACCAGTTGCCCGCCGCCGCTGCGCAACTTCGACTCCATGCCGCGGATCCGCAGCGAGCGGCCGGCGTTCGACGCGAAGTTCCCGCACCTGGCGCCAGGCGCGTCGCTGGACGCCCCGCCGGA
>WHSM01000513.1 GCA_009380105.1 Micromonosporaceae bacterium | reverse complement strand
GCGCGCGGAACGGCGCTGATCTAGCCGATGTGCGTGTGTCGCACCCGCGGCCTACGGCGCCTCCTGCAACGGCCAGACCTCGACAACACCCTGCGCGACGGCGCATGGGGTCTTCGACACCAGTTGGATGGCCTCCTCCACCGTCGCCGCTTCGATGATCGCGAACCCGGCCACCGGGAGAGTGGAAGACATGAAGGATCCGCTCTGCACGGCCACGCCAGCGCCGTCGTGGTTTCGCACCTGCACGGGCGAGCCGGCAATCCCGATATCGGCTCCCGCCGCACGCAAGCGCGCGTCATGCGCGTGCGCCTCGTCGCGTACCGCCGCGTCGGTGCGGTCGTAACCTTCTTGGTCGCCGTATCCGATGGTCACGAACTTCGGCATAGCAGGTCCTCCTCCGGTTCGTACGAACTGGTCACCGGTGCTGACCTCAACAGCGCCCCTAACTCATCGCCGCGTCCGAAGGTCGCACACTGCGTCAGCCACCGACGTCCGTGCCCTGCTCAATTCTGGGTTTGCTACGAGCCACGTGCAGGGCTGCTCCCCAATGTCGGCGCAGCTGGCGATCAGGGCGGTCCGCCAGCCGGGCCCGGATCTCGTCGTACAAGTGGTCCTGCTGCCGTTGGGTCATGACCATGTGCCCTGAGAAGGTGCGCAACAGCTCGATGTAGGAGTCAGCGTCGTAGCGCACCTCCCAGTCGTAATGGCGGACCCGCACCTCATCGAACAGGCCCGAGGCCTCGATCTCAGTCGTGGTCTCTGGAAGCTCCCCCGGCCTGGGCCACGTGGCGTCAGCCGGCAGCCCATGCCCGATCGCGTCGTAGACGGGCTGAATCTCCCGGAAGAACGGGTCACCGTGGTCAGGGAAGACATGGACAGCGCTCCAGAACGCCAGATGCCCTCCCGGTCTGAGCAACCCCCAGGCACGTCGGTGCTTCCCATCGGGGTCCAGCCAGTGCCACGCCGTCGCGGCGAACACCAGGTCGAAGCCTCCGCGCTCGTGCTCCCAGTCATCGAACGAGGCGTGGACAACCGTCACGTTAGGCAGACCAGCCAGGTTCCGGGACGCCTGCTCAGCCAGCCGCCGCCCCAACTCCAAAGCAACGATGTCGTGACCCCGGCGGGCCAGCGGCAAGGTCGCCTTACCCGTGCCGCACCCGATCTCCAACAAGCTGCTGCCCGACGACAGGCCAGCCAGCCGCTCCACGTCGTCGAACAGGCGTTCCGGATAGCTCGGCCGCGCCCGGTGGTACCGCTCAGCCGCCTCATCGAACGTGCCCCGCAGCCGCAGCCGCTCCCCAGCTTGCTCTCCCACTCGGTCCACCGTATGTCAGAACGAACCAGCGCCGAACGTCGGCATCTGCCGCCGACCGTGCGCTGTGTACTGTCACGCTCGCCTGACGGCGTGGGCCGCCCGCGTGTGCCGGGAAGAGGGCGGGAGCTTCAATGACGGTCGCCCACCGTGAGGAACCCGAGGCCTTTCGGATCCGCCAGAGGGCAATGCATTCGGCGAGCCAGTCTCGTAACCATTGCCGACTCTACGGCGCTGTCCCGCGGTGCCATGTCTCGGCGAGCAGGGCGTACGTGTAGCCGTCCACCCAGCCCAACTCGGCGTGCCAGGAGTCACCGACGCCGTGCTGCTCACGACGCATGCCGACCTTCTCGAGGATCCTCACCGAGGCGAGGTTGTCCGCGAAGCAGCCAGCGGTGATCCTTCGAACGCCCAGCCAGTCGAACGCGTGTGCCACCATCACGGTGACAGCCTCAGTCGCGTAGCCGTGGCCGCCGTAGGCCGGGTCGAAGATGTAGCCGAGTTGGGCCTCCGTCCGCGGTGGCATGCCGGGCTGACCCATACCGTCGACCACGTCGAGCGAGACGGTTCCGATCACCACGCCGTCAACGGTCACCGCCACGCTGTGGTCGTCGGGATCCTCCGCCGCGCGCCGCCACGCCGCCCGGAAGGACGCAGGGTCAACCTCAGTGCGTAGTAGCCAGCGAGTGCCCTCCGGCAGGTTGCGGTACTCCAGGATCCGGTCGATGTCCTCGTCACGCACCGGGCGAAGCTCCAGCCGTTCGGTGCGTAAGGCGGTGCTCTCCATGGGACGAGACGCTAGCGGACGCACCACGGCGACACGTCCGGCCATCCTGCCGCCCGGCCGGACACGGCTCACCTATCAGGTGGCTGCGCCCGCGTGCGCCGACAGCACCGGACGAACTGTCATGCCGCGCCTCGTGCGCGCTGGCCTTCGTGTACCCATCACCGGCGGTAGCCGGCGAACGGCACTCGCGCGGTGGGCGCGCTGCGCTGTCACGCCTGCATTCCAGAGCGGTCTCACCCAGCGGGCTCCGACGATGACAGCGTTCGATCTGAAGTTGACGTGGGCCGGCTCGGCTCCCGCCCCATGCTCAGGGGTCAGCGGGTAGCGGCGGCCAGGAACATGGGGACGACGACCATCAGCCGGCCACTGGCGGCACGTCGGGCTTGCTCGCTGACCCATGCCTCGGCCCGCTCGCCGCTGATGGCGCCAGTCTGACGGGCGGCGTCAGCGTGTCCGGCGAGCAGCGGCTGCATTGTCGCATCGGTGAATATCGCGGTGTCGACCTCGACCTCCACATCGTGAAAGCCGTTGTCGAGCAGCAGGTTGCGGTAGGCGCGGGTGATGCGGGGGTGAGGGATGGTGTCGGCGCGGGCGTGCACGATGCAGCGGGTCAGGTCGGGTTGTGCACGAGGCCGCTGGGCAGCG
>WHSM01000282.1 GCA_009380105.1 Micromonosporaceae bacterium | reverse complement strand
ATACGAGCCGAGGTAAGGCCGCAGGTTGGTGACCTCGTCGCCGTCTCGGGTGAAGTGGATCTGGAAGCTGGTTGCCTCGCCGGCGGTGAGGTCGCCGAACAGGTGCTGCTCGTAGCCGTCGGCTGTGACCGGCGCGTCGCTACTGGGCAGCGGCTCGTCGGTGTGCGGGCCGCCCACGATGATCTCGTCGCCGAGCACCAGGTGATCGCGGCCGTGATGGCCGGAGGCGAGACCCGGACGGCAATGAGATCAGCCTCGGCAACGGCCCGAGCTGACGCAGCAGCCGCCACTGCCATCGATTTTCACCATCCGCCAACGGATCCCGCTCGGTACTCAGGTGCACCTGATCACGGGGCTGCCGCTCGTCAGCGGACGTCGAACGCCGCCATCAGCGCCATGTCTTCGTGCTCGAGGTTGTGGCAGTGCACCAGGTAGCGGCCGGGATAGTCGGTGAAGCGAACGGCCACGTCGACGTAGTCCGCCGGGCCGATGTCGATGGTGTCCTTCCAGCCGGCGTCGTACGGTCCGGGTTCCTTGCCGCGCCGGGACACGACCTGGAACGGGTCCAGGTGGACGTGCACCGGGTGGTGCAGGTCGCTGGTGAACCGCCAGATCTCCACCTCACCCAGCGCGACCTCCCCGTCCGCCCTGTCTGCGGCGAACGGCGCGTCGTTGATCAGCCACGCGTGATGGTCGCCGGTGTGGGCCCGGGCGAACCGCCACTGCCGGGTGCGGACGGCCTGCGCCGGGTCGACTCGCTCGATCGAGCTGAGCACCGCGGGCACCTCGGTGTCGTCGGTCGCGCGGCGCACCACCCGGAAGCGCATGACGTCGGCCGTCCGGCCCGTGTCGAGTCCGTTGTGCAGGGTCAGCTCGGTGCCGGGCCGGAACCGGGAGAAGTCGACCACCAGGTCGAACCGCTCGCCGGGGGCGACGAGCAGCTCGCCGTGCCGCACCGGCCGCTCGAGGAGCCCGCCGTCGGAGCCGACCTGGATCAGATCGGCCGCGGGTTCGAGTCGCAACAGGTAGCGGCGGGCGTTCGAGGCGTTGAGGACGCGCAGCCGGTAGCGGGCCGCGTCGACGTCGAGCACCGGCCAGGGCGCGCCGTTGACCAGGATGACGTCGCCCAGCACACCCTCGGCGAAGTCCTCCTCGACACCAGGCACGGACCGCAGGTCCGGGTCGAGGGACGGATAGCGCAGCGAGCCGTCCTCCTCGAAGGCTCGGTCCACGATCATCAGCGGAATGTCCCGTTCGCCTGTGGGCAGTGGTAGCGCGTCGTCCTCCTCGTCGGTCACCAGATGGAACCCGGCCAGCCCGCGATAGACCTGCGGCCCGGTGAAGTCCATGCGGTGGTCGTGGTACCAGAGGGTCGCCGCCCGCTGGTCGCACGGGTAGACGTACTGCCGCACTCCCCGCTCGACGTCACCATGCCTGGCGTGCCCGGTGTGGTCCCAGCCGCCGGCGGGCAGCACCAGGTCCGTCGGATAGCCGTCGCTGTCCGCGGGCGTGTGGCCGCCATGCAGGTGGACCGCCGTGGGCACCGGCAGCTCGTTGCGGTGCCGCACCACGGTGCGGCGGCCACGACGACTGATCACCGTCGGCCCGGGAAACACGCCATCGTACGTCAGCATCGGCGTCCGCAACCCGGGAAGGATCTCGACCTCCGCCTTCCGTTGCACGATGCGGTAGTAGTCCCCGGTCGCGTCGGCCCGGACAGGTTCGGTCACCGGCGGGATCGGCAGCGGCACGGCGAACGGCTCGGGCGGCCGCGCCGCGCTGCGCAGCAGTTGCCCGGTCGACCCGGCCGACGACGGCAGCACCAGCGCGCCGAGCGAGCTCGCGCCGAGCGCGGTGAGGCCGAGCGCGCCGAGGAACCCGCGACGGGACAGGTTCATCGCAACCTCCGCGCGGTGCGGGCGGCGGCCCGGAACAGCCACACGGTGAGCAGGATCTGCATCGCGATGATCGACACCCCGAGCGGCAGGTGCACCGCGACGACGCCCTCGTAGCCCATGCCCACCTGGGCCTGAACGGCCAGGCAGATGGCCAGCGACGCCCACAGCGGCCAGAACCGCCCGCGGCCCCGCCACACGAACACGATCGCCGCGACGAGCTGGAAGAACCCGAGCCCGGTGACGACATGCGCGTTGAGCTCGTGGATGGCCAGGGCGTCGACGTCGCCGCCGAGGTAGACCCCGGCCAGCATCGGCTGCACTATGGCGCCCGCCGTGTGCAGCACGGCCAGCACCCGCAGCACCGTGAGCGTGGCCCGCGGGCCCGGCGACGCAGCGGCCACCCCGGGCGCGGTCGTCGTCTGAGTCATCGTTCCTCCCGCAAGACGCGGCGGGCCAGCAACGGCCACACCGGGAACCCGAGCCACCCGAACAATCCGATCGCGATCGCGAGCCCGAACACGACGTACTGCCCGTCCGATCCGCCCGGCAGCAGCAGCGCCGAGCCGGCAATACCGAGGCCGGCCAGGTAGCTGACGCCGACCGCGGTGCCGAACCTGACCAGGGGCCGCGGCAGCGAACGGCGTCCCGCACGGTTCACCGCCAGCAGCCAGCCGAACGTCACCGCCAAGCAGCCGACCACCGGCCCGACCTGCACCTCGAAAGGGACCAAACCGGTCACGAGCATGAGCTGGAGCGTGACGACCGCGGTCATCGCCGCGACGCCCACTGCCGTCGCCCACCGGGCGAGCGGCCCGGGAACCCGGGCCCGCAGCGCGAGAGCGACCGGGACGAGTGCGGCGAACTGCACGACGATCACGCTGTCGTTGGCCAGCCCGAGCCAGTCGAACTCGCTCGCCCAGCCGTCGAAGGGCCGCGCGAGCCCGAAGAACAGGATCAACAGCACGTTGGCCAGCAACCCGGCGACGCCGGTCAGCACGGCCATGCGGATCACCTCGCATCGTCTGAGTGCTTTGTCCCGAACGATACGAACGCTCCGTCTGCGCGAGAACGCGGTTGAGCCGCAGAACTGCCCCGCGGACAGCCCCCGGGGTGACGGTACGGTCAACACCCTGGACGGTTCGATGACCAGGGCAGACAATGCCGCTATGGGCGTTGGGTCCGCAATGTTCGCCTTCGCGCGGACGACCGGCATCGTGCTCGGCTCGGCGGGGATCCTCGCCGCGGCGGCGCATGCGTTCAGCACGGCCGGGCCACACGGCGTGCTCGGCGCGCTGGGCTGGACGGCTCTCGGCGTCACGCCGCTGTTCGCCGTCGGCGTGTGGCTGAGCGGCAAGCGCCCGGACCACCCCCAGGCCCGGCGACTGCTGTTGCTGGGCGTCGCGCTCGCGGTCAACGTCGGCATCGAAGGCCCGATCCAGAACGCCCTGCGCGACCGCGGGCCGGGACTCTGGCTGCTGTGGCCGAACGTGCTGTCGCAGTACACCGGCATGCTGAGCATGATCGCCGCGGTGTCGCTGATCGCCTCCTACCCGGACGGCGTCGTCGAGCGCCGCTGGCAGCGGCTGCTGCTGCGGGCGAACTGGCTGCATCTGCTCGTCCCGCCGTTGCTGCTGCTGACCAGCCCGACCCTCGCCATCGACCACTATCTGGCCGACCCGGCGCCGCAGATCGCCAACCCGTTCGCGTTGCCGTGGCTGGCGTGGCTCGCGCCGCCACTGGCATTCATCGCCGTCGGCTACTACGGCGGGTTCGTCATCATCCCGATTCTCTTCGTGCGCTTCCGGCAGGCGGACGCCCGGCAACGGGCCAGGATGCGGCTGCTGGTCTACGTCGCCGCCGCGCTACTGGTCGTGTACCCGGCACAGGGTGTGCTGGGCCAGGCCATCGAGCAGCCCTACCCGCTCTGGATGGGCCTGTTCAACGTGCTGATCCTGCTGCTCATGCTGGCCATTCCGGCCACGATCGTCGTCGGCATCGTGCGGCACCGGTTGTTCGACCTCGACCTCGCGATCAGCCGGTCACTGGTGTTCGGCCTGCTCACCATGGCCATCGCGGCTGCCTACATCGGACTCGCCGCCGCGCCGGGACTGGCATTCGCCAGGCAGATCCCCGTCGAGCTGGCCGTGGTGCTGACCATCGCCGCCGCGGTGGCGTTCCAGCCGCTGCGCCGGCGGCTCGAGGCGCTGGCCGACCGGTGGGTCTTCGGCGAGCGGGTGAACCGCTACCGGCTGCTGACCGAGTTCGGCGCGAACCTCGAACGCACCGCCGAACTGCCCGAGCTGCTGCCCCGGCTGGCCGACGCCGTGCGGCGTGGGTTGGCCGCCCCGTGGGTGCGGGTCGTTCTGCCGGAGGACACCGCGACGGCCGGGCAGCCGGCCAGGGAGCCCGCGCTGCGGGTGGCGTTGGAACGCCGCGGCGAGGTCGTCGGGCACATCGAGTGCGGCCCGAAGGACGGCGGCTACGGCCCGGGCGACCGGGAGCTGCTGGACGTCCTTGCCGGGCAGGCCGCCACGGCGATCGCCAACGTCGGGCTCACCGCCAGGCTGGCCGAGCAGGTCGCCGAGCTCGCCCGCTCGCGGGCCCGCATCGTGGCGGCCCAGGCGGCCGAGCGGCAGCGGATCGAACGCAACATCCACGACGGCGCGCAGCAGCAGGTCGTCGCCCTGATCATGAAACTGAGGCTGGCCCGCAACCAGCTCGCCCGCGGCGACCGGTCCGCCGACGAGGTGCTGGACGAGCTGCACGCCGACGCCCGCGAACTGCTCGCCGATCTGCGCGAGCTCGCGCACGGCATCCATCCGCCGCTGCTGTCCGACCGCGGGCTGGTCGCCGCGGTGCAAGCGCGGGCCGACCGGCTGCCGCTGGACATCGCCGTGCACGCCGAGTCCGGGCTGCGGGAACGCCGTCTCGACACCGACGTGGAAGGCGCAGCGTACTTCGTCGTCTGCGAGGCGCTGACCAACATGGTGAAGCATTCTGCCGCCGACGCGGCAGGCATCCATCTGTCCACAGTCGACGGAAAGCTGGTGGTTCTGGTGCACGACAACGGGATCGGGCTCCCCGACGGCCAGACCAACGGCCACGGGCTGACCAACCTCCGGGACCGGGTGGAGGCGCTCGGCGGGCGACTGATGGTCGACGGGACGCCGGGCGGCGGCACCAGCCTGCACGTCGAACTGCCGGTGGCCGGCCATGGCTGAACAGCTGCGGATCGTCCTGGCCGAGGACAACTACCTGGTACGGGAAGGCACCCGGCGGCTGCTGGAAGACTCCGGCGAGGTCCAGGTACTGGCCGCGGTCGGCGATGCCTCCGAACTCACCGACGCGGTGCAGCGGCTCCACCCGGACGCCGTGCTGACCGACATCCGCATGCCGCCGGGACACCACATGGAGGGCATCGAAGCCGCCCACGCGATCCGTGCCGCACACCCGCAGATCGGCGTTGCCGTGCTGTCCCAGCACACCGACGCCAGCTACGCCCTGGCGCTGCTCGGCGACGGCACGGCCGGACTGGCGTACCTGCTCAAGGACCGGCTCGGCGACGTCGAGGACCTGATCCGCGCGCTGCGCGAGGTGGCCCGCGGCGGCTCGGTGATCGACCCGCTGGTCGTCGAAGCCCTGGTCGCCAGCCGCACCCGGACCGCCAGCTCCCCGCTGGCAGCCCTCACGCCCCGGGAGCTGGACGTGTTGCGCGAAATGGCCCAGGGAAAGACCAACGCGGGCATCGAACAGGCGGTGCACCTGTCCGCGTCGACCATCGAGAAGCATGTGAACTCGATCTTCGCCAAGCTCGGGCTCGGCGAGGAACCCGTGCACCGCCGGGTCAGCGCCGTTCTGACCTTCCTGCGCGAGCCGCGCGCGGACTGAGCGCCGACGACGACCGTCACACTGAGTGCGCCACGCGACGGGAGCCAACAGCGAGATGCCGGTCCGTTGCCAGAGTCGTCGTGCGGTGTGAAGATAGATACTTCTCGGGCGCTGGAGGCAGGCGTAAGCGTCACGACAGCCGTATCGGATCAGAGCCAACGAGTGGCGGCCATAGAACATACATACTGCGTATCTGCTTGAGTGTAGCTATGCTGGTCAGGTGGCTTCTCGAGGCGGTTGGCCGGTGGCGGGCGTGGACTATCCCGGCACTTATCAGGAACTGCTTTCCTGGTTTCCGGATAATGCGGCGTGCCTGCGCTACTT
>WHSM01000001.1 GCA_009380105.1 Micromonosporaceae bacterium | reverse complement strand
CGCCAGCGAAACGCTGACCGGCCACGAGGGCTTGGTGCGGGCGGTGGCGATCGCCCACCTCGACGGCAGACCCGTCGCCGTCACCGGCGACGGCGGCGGCGCCATCCGAATCTGGGACCTGAGCACCGGCCGCCCCCACCGCCAACCACTGACCGGCCACACCGGCTGGGTGAACGCCGTGGCGATCGCCCACCTCGACGGCAGACCCGTCGCCGTCACCGGCGGCGGCGGCGCCATCCGAATCTGGGACCTGACCACCGGAAACTCAACGGCGCCACCGCTGAGCGTCCCAGGCGCCGTGCACGCGCTCGCCACGGCGGCGACCGGACCGGGTGGCGGGATCTCGCTGGTCATCGCGGGCACTGGGCTGGCACACGTCACGCTCACCGTGTGAGATTGGCAGGAGGCGCTGAGCGTGGCTGTGTCCGAGCAACGCGGCTGTCAGATCGCCGATGCCGCTTCCCCCGCCGTGGTGAGATAGCGACCCGCAATGCCGCCGTGGTGGGATAGCGGTTTGCATTGGCCATACGAGCAGCAGAGCACGCCGGACGCGCGCAACCCCCACCCACTGTGAGACAGCGCAGGGGCTACCAAGCGTGCAGCGGAATCGCTCTCAACGGACCTCGCGCAGGTGGTCCACGAAGGCTCGCCACTCGCCGCGCGGGAAGGTCAGCACCGCTCCGTCAGGATCCTTGGAGTCACGCACCATCACGCGGTCAGGCAGCGCCGCAACCTCGACGCAGGCGCCTTCTCCGCCGGACCTGCTGGACTTGCGCCACACTAAGTCACTCACTGCTCGTACCTCTCCCTGTAAGTATTGATGATCGTACGGGACTCGGCTGTGGACGACCCATCTCGCACAAGGCTCTCCCAGACCCGGCTGTACGCCCGGATCTCCCCCGGCTTGTCTAGGTAGACCGCGCCCGTGAGGTTCTCCGCGTACACCATTGGAGGCTCACCGAGGTCGCGCCTGTCGGTCGGGAAGTCCAACATCATGAAGTTGGCGCCGCACCCCAAGCCACGATGGATCAAGTTCAGGGGCAGGACTCGCAGCGTGATATTCGGACGTCGCGAGACCTTGTCCAGATGCGACAGTTGCTCGGCCATGATCTCGTCACCGGGAGACCGAACCAGTGTGGCCTCGCCGAGGATCACGTCCAACTGCGGCGGGTTGCGGCGCTCCAGGATGCGCTGCCGCTGCATCCGCACCTCAACCCGCTTGGACACCCCCTCGTGGTCGACCTCCGGGGGCACCAGGGCACGGATCATCGCCTCCGCGTACGCCCTGGTCTGAAGCAACCCGAGCACCCGTTCAGAGTCGTACGCCCGAATGTGGTTGGCCCCGCTCTCCAGGGAGACGAACGTGTCGAACCATCGCGGGATCGCCCCGTCGTAGCTTCGCCACCATCCGGGCGCGTCGGCTTCCCGCGCCAAGGCGACGAGCGCTCGCGTCATGTCCTCATCAGCGCCGTACGCCTCGCAGAGCCCCTTCACGTCGGGTGGCCTCGGCACCGTCGTCCCCGTCTCGTACCGGTAGATCGTGGGCACCGACAGCGACAGCTCGGCAGCGGCGTGGTCCACGCTCATCCCCGCTTCCTGGCGCCGGTTCCGCAGCTGCCGGCCCAACTCCCGCGCCTGGATGGTCCTGCCTCTTCTCACAATGCCCCCCAGTCTCTTGTCACCGCGCAGCGTGCGGAGTGCACGAGATTCTTCCGCACGCCAGGCCGATGCCGCAACCTGGAGTCATGTCCTCGGTACCGGGTGATGACGGGAGTGAGAGTCACTCCCACAGGCCGGCTCGGCAGGCCGTTCCGCGCTTCGCCTCCCTGGAGCGCCGGGACAGGGGGACACTGCCGAGCCGGCCGCCTGATCTGGAGCGGCAGATGCTGGAAGCCGTGGCGCGGATCAGAGCGGCAGCGCGGGACATCGGGAGAGCGCCCGTGAGGCGGGAGCACTAGTCGAGCTGGCCCTCAAACTCCGCTGAGCGAGCTAGGTGACCTCGATCGTGCCGAACTCGGGCCGGCCGGTCGGCCGGTACACCTGGATGGCCACGCCTGAGCCGGTGGTGCGCGTGTCTGCCAGGGTGAGCCCGGTGGCCACGCCCCGGTCGGGGAACAGGCGGCGGCCCTCCCCGACGACGACCGGGAAGACCAGCAGCCGGTACTCGTCGACCAGGTCGTGCTCGTGCAGGGTGCGCACCAGCGCGCCGCTGCCGTGCACCTGCAACTCCCGCCCCGGCTGCCGCTTGAGGTCGGCCACCGCGGCGGGCACGTCGCCGGTGAGCACCGTCGTGGGGCCCCACTCGGGCGCGGTCAGCGTGGTCGAAGCGACATTTGGGCAGCGTGTTGAGCCGGCTCGCGATCGGGTCGTCCGGGTCCGTCGCGTTCGGCCAGGACGCGGCGAAAATGTCGTACGTGTGCCGGCCGAGCAGGAACGCGTCGACCTGGTCGAACACCTCGTTCATGAACCGGCCGGCGTCCTCGTCGAAGTGCGGGACCACCCAGCCGCCCCGCGTGAACCCATCGCCGCGGTCCTCGTCCGGACCGCCCGGCCCCTGCATCACCCCGTCGACCGACAGGAACGTGGTCACCGTCAACTTCATCGCGATCTCCCTTCACCGATAGCCCTACGGAAGGTTAGACCCCAGGACGCCGGAAACTGATCGGTCAGTCAAGATCGGAGGGTGCGGGCCCGGCCGGCCTGGGCGGCGTACCCCTCTGCGTCCGGGTAGTCCACGCCCACCAGGTTCAGCCCGTGCGGCGGCGCCACCCCCACCTCGCTGGCGCGCTCCCGCCGCGACAGCAGCGACGCCGGCCACTCCACGGGACGACGACCATCCCCGACCGGCAGCAACGCGCCGACCAGACTGCGCACCATCGCCTGGCAGAACGCGTCCGCCTCCACACTCGCCACCACGGCGCCGTCCGGATCCCGCCGCCAGTCCAACCGCAGCAGGGTGCGGATCGTCGTGCCGTGCTCCTTTCGCCGGCAGTACGCCGCGAAGTCATGCTCGCCGATCAGGCCCGCCGCGGCCGCGTTCAGCCGATGCACGTCCAGCCGCCACGGCCACGCGAGCGTGTCGCGACGACGCAACGGCGGCGCACCCCACGGCTCGTCGACGACGCGGTACTCGTACCGGCGGCGGATCGCCGAGAAGCGCGCGTCGAAGTCGGGCGGGGCCTCAGCCGCCGCGACCACCCGCACGTCCGGCGGCAGCAGACCCGCCAGTCGCCGGATCACGGTGCCGGCAGACCTCGCCCACGCGTCGGCCGGCACGTCCACATGACACACCTGGCCGGTGGCGTGCACGCCAGCGTCAGTGCGTCCCGCCACCGTGAGCCCGCCAGGCCTCCCGAACAGCCTGGTCAGCGCTTCGAGCAGCACCCCCGCCACGGTGCGCTGGTCGGGCTGCGCCGCCCAACCGGAGAACTCGGTCCCGTCGTACGACACATCCAGCCGGACACGCACGAGCCCGCCAGAGTGCTCTCTGGCGGGCTCGGGTGCAAGTGGTTCATTCAACGGAGGCGATTACTCCGCGGAATCCTCGGAGTCGTCCTTGTCCCGCTGCGACGGCGGCTTCTGGAAGCCAGCGGCCTCCGCGGCCTCCTCGGTCGCGAACCACACCTCGGCGACCGTCCGCTTGTAGGACGGGCTGTCCGTGGTGTGGTAGAGCTTTGAGTCCTCGTTCCCCTTGATCGGGAAACCTTCCGGCTGGGAGTCGTCCTCCAGCGGGGCGTGGCTGCCCTCGCCGTACGGCGGCTCCTCGTCCGCGCCGACCAGGTCGGTCTCGGGGGCCTTGGCCTCCGGGGCCGCGGCCTCGTCAGCCTCGTCGGTCTCGCCCGCGAGCGCGGCCACCGCGTCGGCCTTCGCCGCCTTGCGCGCGGCGCGCTTCGCCTCCGGCTCGGCGACGGCCAACTCCTCGACCAGCTCGATCACGGCCATCGGAGCGTTGTCGCCCTTACGCGGACCGATCTTGGTGGTACGGGTGTAGCCGCCTGGCCGGTTGGCGTACCTGCGCGCGATCTCCTCGAAGAGCTGGTGCACGACTTCCTTGTCCCGGAGCACGGCGATCGCCCGGCGACGGGAGTTGAGGTCGCCGCGCTTGCCGAAGGTGACCAGACGCTCCGCGAAGGGCCGCAGCCGCTTCGCCTTGGTCTCGGTCGTCCGGATCTTGCCGTGCCGGAACAGCGACGTGGCGAGGTTCGCCAGCATCAACCGCTGGTGTGCAGGGCTGCCGCCGAGACGGGCTCCCTTGGTGGGCTGGGGCATCGTTGGTGCTCCTACGTTGCGTCAATTGTTCTTGGGCTGGTGTGCTGCCGGCGCGCCGGCGCCGGAGTCCCGGCGCCGGTCGCCACACGTGACCTCTACAGTTCCTCGGTCTCCCGGAAGTCGCCGCCGTCGTAGTCGGTGTCAGCGAAGCTGTCCACGACGTTGGCGGGGTCGAAGACCGGCGAGGAGTCCTTCAGCGCGAGCCCCATGCCGGCGAGCTTCATCTTGACCTCGTCGATGGACTTCTGGCCGAAGTTCCTGATGTCGAGCAGGTCGGCCTCGTTGCGGCTGATCAGCTCGCCGACCGTGTTGATGCCCTCGCGCTTCAGGCAGTTGTACGACCGCACGGTGAGATCCAGCTCCTCGATCGGCAGCGCCAGATCCGCGGCGAGCTGAGCGTCCTGCGGCGACGGGCCGATGTCGATGCCCTCGGCGGTCTCGTCCAGCTCGCGGCACAGCCCGAACAGCTCGACCAGCGTGGAGCCGGCCGACGCCAGAGCGGTGCGCGGGCTGATCGACGGCTTCGTCTCCACGTCGACGATCAGCTTGTCGAAGTCTGTGCGCTGCTCCACCCGGGTGGCCTCGACCTTGTAGCTGACCTTGAGCACCGGGGTGTAGATCGAGTCCACCGGCACCCGGCCGATCTCCTGACCGGCCTGCTTGTTCTGGGCGGCGGTGACGTAGCCGCGGCCACGCTCGACCACCAGCTCCATGTCAACCCGGCCCTTGCCGTTGAGGGTCGCCAGGCGCAGGTCGGCGTTGTGCACGCTGACCCCCGCCGGAGGCTGGATGTCGCCGGCTGTGATCTCGCCGGGGCCCTGCTTGCGCATGTACATGGTCACCGGCTCGTCGTGCTCGGAGCTGACGCACAGCTCCTTGACGTTGAGCACCAGCTCCACCACGTCCTCCTTGACACCGGGGATCGTGGTGAACTCGTGCAGCACGCCGTCGATCTTGATGCTCGTGACGGCGGCGCCGGGGATGGAGCTGAGCAGCGTGCGCCGGAGCGAGTTGCCCAGGGTGTAGCCGAAGCCGGGCTCCAGCGGCTCGATGACAAACCGGGAGCGGGTGTCGCTGATCGACTCTTCGCTCAGCGTGGGCCGTTGGGTGATGAGCACTGTGTTCCTCCAGTTGTCGGGGCGCCCGCTATATGACGCCGCAACCAAGTGGGCTCCTTCGAGCCCTGCCCGCCGCCGACAACGGCGCCGGGCGCCGGGTCCATCCCCAGGGACGCGGGAGGCGCCCCAGGGGACGAACCCGTACGAGCGCTACTTGGAGTAGAGCTCGACGATCAGCTGCTCCTGGACCTGCGTGTCGATGACCTGGCGGGCCGGGAGCGAGTGGACGAGGATCTTCATCTGGCCGGGGATGACCTCCAGCCACGCCGGCACGGGCTTGCCGCCGGCCTCGGCGCGGGCCACCACGAACGGCGTCAACTCGCGGGACTTCTCCCGCACCTCGACGATGTCGTGCCCGCCGACCCGGTACGACGGAATGTCGACCTTCTTGCCGTTGACCAGAATGTGGCCGTGCTTGACGAGCTGGCGGGCCATGTCCCGAGACTTGCCGAAGCCGGCCCGGTACACGACGTTGTCCAGGCGGGACTCGAGGATCTGCAGCAGCGTCTCGCCGGTCTTGCCGCCCTTGCGGTTGGCTTCCTCGTAGTACCGCTTGAACTGCTTCTCCAGCACGCCGTACACCCGGCGGGCCTTCTGCTTCTCACGAAGCTGCAGCAGGTACTCGGTCTCCTTGAGCCGGCCGCGGCCGTGCTGGCCGGGCGGGTACGGGCGCTGCTCGATCGGGCACTTCGGGCTCTCGCACTTGGAGCCCTTCAAGAACAGCTTCATCTTCTCCCGACGGCAGCGACGGCAGTCGGGGCCGGTGTAACGAGCCATATCCAGCTACCCCCTCAGACCCGACGCCGCTTCGGCGGACGGCAGCCGTTGTGCGGCTGCGGCGTCACGTCGGAGATCGAACCAACTTCCAGACCGGCGGCCTGCAGCGAACGGATCGCTGTCTCGCGGCCGGAGCCTGGACCCTTGACGTACACGTCGACCTTGCGCATGCCGTGCTCCATAGCGCGGCGCGCGGCGGCCTCGGCGGCCAACTGCGCCGCGAACGGGGTCGACTTGCGGGAACCCTTGAAGCCCACCTGGCCGGACGACGCCCAGGCGATCACATTGCCGGTCGGGTCGGTGATCGACACGATCGTGTTGTTGAAGGTGCTCTTGATATGGGCGTGCCCGTGGGCGATGTTCTTCTTCTCTTTGCGCCGTACCTTCTTCAGGCCGGCGCGTGCCTTTGGCGGCATACCTGTCTAACTCCTCGATGCGCTTCGTGCCGGCGTCGCGGCCGGCGTGACGACCTACTTCTTGCCGGCCTTCTTCTTGCCGGCCACGGTGCGACGCGGGCCCTTGCGGCCACGCGCGTTGGTACGGGTCCGCTGACCCCGCACCGGCAGCCCGCGACGGTGCCGGATGCCCTGGTAGCAACCGATCTCGATCTTGCGCCGAATGTCTGCGGTGACCTCGCGGCGAAGGTCGCCCTCGACCTTGTATGTGGCCTGGATCCAGTCGCGAAGCTTGACCAGCTCCTCGTCGGTGAGATCCTTGGCTCGCTTGTTCGGGTCCACGCCGACCTGCGCGCAGGACTCCAGCGCGCGGGTGCGGCCAATGCCGAAGATGTACGTGAGCGCGATCTCCATCCGCTTCTCGCGGGGGAGGTCGACGCCGACCAGACGTGCCATGTGCGGGCGTGCTCCTTAAGCTCGTTCGGAGGTCTGCGCCCATCCCGTCCTTGCCGCCCTAGACAAGGCCCCGGCCTCCGACCGAGGGTTACCGCAATCCGGTTGGGACGAGCTTTAGTTTCAGTTGTGGCCGGTGGCTGCTGCTCAGCCCTGCCGCTGCTTGTGGCGGGGGTCTGCGCAAATCACCATGACCCGGCCGTGACGGCGGATCACCCGGCACTTGTTGCAGATCTTCTTGACGCTCGGCTTGACCTTCACGGCGGCTGCCTTACTCCCTTTCACACAGAGCACAGCGATCGACGCTCGCGGGGCACGCCGAACAGCGGGCGCCGTCTGCGCCGAGCCGTCTGGCTCGCGCGAAGAAGATGGACACGGACTCCCGAGTCGTCACTTGTAGCGGTAGACGATGCGGCCCCGGGTGAGGTCATAGGGCGAGAGCTCCACGACAACCCGGTCTTCCGGAAGAATGCGGATGTAGTGCTGCCGCATCTTCCCACTGATGTGGGCCAAGACCTTGTGACCATTGGCGAGCTCCACGCGGAACATGGCGTTCGGCAGGGGCTCGATCACACGCCCTTCGATCTCAATGGCGCCGTCTTTTTTTGGCATGTCCTCCGCTTACCGTGACGAGTTCGGATCTAGGTTGACTCACAGGCCTCAGCCGCGCCCCACGTCCCGCCGAAGCGCAGAACGGGCATAGTGGAGCAGACGCTGTGCGCCAGCGTGCCAGTTTACGCTGACCCGACCCGGAACACCAATCCGGGGTCCCATCGTCCGCGCGGGGCTCAGCAGCACCCGCCGCGCCGCCCCCGCCGCGCGCTGCGCCAGTGCTCGGCGGACGCGTGGCGGTCTGCGACCTGGTGGCCTGCCGGCCCGCGCCCCTCGACGCCTTCCCACTCGTAGCGCTCTCCGCTGCCGACTACGCCGAAGCTCTTCACCGCGAGCATGAGCCCCCACGGCACGATCACGAACACCGGCCAGAAGAACGTGACCTCGCCGCCGTTGGCGATGAGGATGGCCAGCCACACCCCGGTGGTGACGGCTGACGCCGCAGCCCACGGCCGCCACATGCGCCACAGCCGGCGGCTGATCCGCGCGCGCCGCGCGAACGCCGCCTTCTCGGCCTCCGCGATCTGCTGCTGGGTCGCCATCGGCGCCCCTTGCCGGGGGGCGACCGCCTGCTTCTCGGGCAGGGGCAGGTCAGCGGTGACCTGGGCCAACTCCCCGTACGTCTTGGCAGCGTAGGCCGACGCGAGCCGCTCGTCGTACTCCGACAGGTCGATGCGCCCCTCGCTCACGGCGTCCTTCAACTGGTCGGCGATCTTCTGGCGATCCTGGTCGCTGGCCCTCAGGTCCGGTCGTTGCTCCATTCCGGCTCTCCCGTCACGCGCCTCTGCGTTCCACTATCCCACGACACGCCGAGGCGGGGCGTCACGGATACCCGGCGCATCCGGCCCCTGCTCCGCCGGTCAGCGCTGCCGGGCCGTGACCAGGTCTCCGAGTCGTTCCCGGCCGCCGTCGAACGCCGTCAACACCCAGATGCCGTCATCGCAGATCGCCATCGAGTGCTCGACGTGCACCGCCACCGACTCGTCCAGCGTCACCACGGTCCAGCCGTCGTCGAGCTCCACCACCTCCGGGGAACCCCAGGTGATCATCGGCTCGATCGCGAACGCCATGCCGACGGTCATCCGCGGACCGCGGCCGGCCCGGCCATGGTTGTGGATGTGCGGCTCCTGGTGCATCTCGGTGCCGATCCCGTGGCCGCCGTACCCTTCCACGATCCCGTACGGGCCAAGGTCGCGGATCGTGGTCTCGATGGCGTGCGAGATGTTCGTGAGCCGGCCGTCCGGACGCGCCGCGGCGATTCCGGCCCAGAGCGAGTCCTCGACCACGCGCAGCATCTCCAGCAGATCCGGCTCCACGTCACCGATCGGCACGGTGATCGCGGAGTCGCCGTGCCAGCCGTCGAGGATGGCGCCGCAGTCGATGGAGATCAGGTCGCCGTCGGAGAGCACTTCGTCCCGCGACGGGATCGCGTGCACCACCCGGTCGTTCACCGACGCGCAGATGGTCGCGGGGAAGCCCTGGTAGCCCTTGAAGCTCGGCACGGCGCCCTCGGAGCGGATCGTCGCCTCGGCCAGCGCGTCCAGCTCTCCGGTCGAGACACCCGGCCGCGCTGCCTCGCGGAGCACGGCGAGGGTGCGGGCCACGACCAGGCCCGCCGCTCGCATCAACTCCAGCTGCTCAGCCGTCTTGATCTGAATCCGGCGACGGAACACCCTCAGCCGCCGTACGACCGGAGTCCGTCGATCGCGCGCTCGGTGACGTCCTCCACCGGGCCGGTCGCGTCGATTCCAACGAGCTTGCCCTGGGCCCCGTAGTACTGGTTCAGCGGGGCGGTGTCGCGCCCGTACACCCGGAGCCGCTCGGCGATCGTGTCCGGCTTGTCGTCGTCGCGCTGGAACAGCTCCCCGCCGCAACGGTCGCAGAGCTCTTCGACGTTCGGCGGGTCGAACTCGACGTGCCAGACCTTGCCGCAGCCGCGGCAGGTGCGCCGCCCGGACAGCCGCCGGATCACCTCGTCGTCCTCGACCACCAGCTCGAGCACGACGTCCAGACCGGTGCCGAGGTCGGCGAGCAGCTTGTCCAGCGCGGTCGCCTGCGGCACTGTGCGCGGAAAGCCGTCGAGCAGGAAGCCGTCCGCGGCGTCGGCCTCGGCGAGCCGATCCCGCACCATGTCGATGGTGACCTCGTCCGGCACCAGCTGCCCAGCGTCCATGTAGCGCTTGGCCTGCTGGCCCAGCGGGGTGCCAGAGGCGACGTTGGCCCGGAAGATATCCCCGGTCGAGATCTTTGGGACCGCTAGGTGGGCAGCGATGAACTCCGCCTGGGTCCCTTTACCCGCACCCGGGGGGCCTACCAGCACCAACCTCATCCAACCACCTCCCTGCGCTTGGAGGCCGCCCGCCGAAGCGAGCGGCGCACTAGCGCAGGAACCCTTCGTAGTTGCGCTGCATCAGCTGGCTCTCGATCTGCTTCACCGTCTCAAGACCCACACCGACGATGATCAACACCGCCGTGCCGCCGAACGGGAAGTTCTGCAGCACCTGGCCGCCGCCTGCCAGCCCGATGAACAGGTTCGGCAGGATCGCGATGATGCCCAGGTAGAGCGAGCCCGGCAGCGTGATCCGGCTCAAGATGAAGTCCAGGTACTCCGCCGTTGGCTTACCGGGACGGATTCCGGGGACGAAGCCCCCGTATTTCTTCATGTTGTCGGCGACGTCCGTGGGGTTGAACGTGATCGCCACGTAGAAGTAGGTGAAGAAGATGATCAGCAGGAAGTAGGTGACGATGTACACCCAGCTGTCGGGCCGGACCAGGTTGCGGTCGATCCAGGTGAGCACGGCGTTCTTGTCCTCGCCCGCGAGCTGACTCGCCAACGCCGGCAGATAGAGCAGCGACGAGCCGAAGATGACCGGGATGACGCCGGCCTGGTTGACCTTCAGCGGAATGTACGTCGACGTGCCGCCGTACATCTTCCGGCCGACCATCCGCTTGGCGTACTGCACCGGAACCCGGCGTTGCGCCTGCTCGATGAAGACCACGAGCGTGATCACCACGATGCCGATCGCCACGATGACGCCGAAGGTCAGCTTGTTGGTCTGGTAGATCGACAAACCTTCAGCAGGCAGCCGGGCCGTGATCGAGGTGAAGATCAGGACTGACATGCCGTTGCCGACGCCGCGATCGGTGATCAGCTCGCCGAGCCACATGATGACGCCGGTGCCGGCGGTCATGGTGACCACCAGGCCACCGGTGATCAACCAGCCGGGCATCAGGGTGCTCTCCGGAACGATCGGCCACTTCTGGCACTGGTTGTTGAACAACTGGCCGGATTTGGCGAGCGCGATGAAGCCGGAGGACTGCAGCACGGCCAGACCCAGGGTCAGGTAGCGCGTGTACTGCGTGATCTTGGCTTGGCCGGCCTGGCCTTCCTTCTTCAGCTGCTCCAGGCGCGGAATCACCACCACGAGGAGCTGCAGGATGATGCTTGCTGTGATGTACGGCATGATCCCGAGCGCGAACACCGACAACTGCAGCAGCGCGCCGCCGGAGAATAGGTTCAGCAGCGTGAAGACGTCAGCGCCGCCTCTGTCGGCCTGACCGATGTACTTCAGGCACTCCTGGACGTTCGAGTACGACACGCCAGGACTCGGAAGGGTCGCGCCGAACCGGTAGATCGCGATGATGAGAAGGGTGAAGAGCAGTTTCTTGCGCAGGTCAGGCGTCTTGAACGCACTGATAAAGGCGGAGAGCAATTTCTTCCTCCTGCGCGTGGCGATCCGTGCCGGCCGGTCGGCCGTACTTAGCTGACAAGGGTGGGTGCGACTGTAACAGTCGCGACGTGTGGAGTTCGCAGCCTACTTCTTCTCGTACGGGATCGGCGAGGGCGGTATCCCGCTGCCGACCCAGGTGATGACACCTTGTGACCGCTCCCGCCGCGGCCTGCCGGGGAATCGACCGTGCCGCGGCGGGACATGTCACGTTCCGCCGATCAGGAGTCGGCGCCGACAAGCGTCGCGGAGCCGCCGGCCGCGGCGATCTTCTCCTTGGCCGAGGCGCTGAACGCGTGGGCGGTCACCTGCAGCGTGACACCGCCGAGATCGCCCTGGCCCAGCACCTTCACCGGCTGGCCCTTGCGGACCGCGCCAGCGCGCGCCAGCTCCAGCGGACCGACCTCGCCGCCGTCCGGGAACAGCTCCGCGAGCCGGTCCAGGTTCACCACCTGGTACGACACCCGGAACCGGTTCCGGAAGCCCTTGAGCTTCGGTAGCCGCATGTGGATGGGCATCTGACCACCCTCGAACGCGACAGGCACCTGCTTGCGGGCCTTGGTGCCTTTCGTGCCGCGCCCTGCGGTCTTGCCCTTGCTGCCCTCACCACGGCCGACCCGCACCTTGTCACGGTGCGCGCCGGGAGCGGGGCGGAGATGGTGGATCTTGATAGCCATGGAGCTACTCGACCTCCTCAACCTTCACGAGGTGAGTCACAGTCGTGATCATGCCGCGGATCTCCGGGCGGTCCTCCTTGAGAACCACGTCGTTGATCCGCTTCAGCCCGAGCGTGCGCAGCGTGTCCCGCTGGTTCTGCTTCCTGCCGATCACTGACCGAACCTGGGTGACCTTGAGCCGTACCATCCTCATGCCCCCGCCTCTGCGCGCGCCCGGAGCATGGCGGCCGGCGCGACGTCCTCCACCGGCAGACCGCGGCGCACCGCCACCTGCTCCGGCGTCTCGAGGGACTTCAGCGCCGCCACAGTGGCGTGCACGATGTTGATCGGGTTGGAGGAGCCGAGGCTCTTGGAGAGCACGTCGTGGATGCCGGCGCACTCCAGCACGGCGCGCACCGGACCACCGGCGATCACACCGGTACCGGGGCTGGCCGGCTTGAGGAGCACCACGCCGGCCGCGTCCTCGCCGATCACCGGGTGGGTGATCGTCGAGGCGATGCGCGGCACCTTGAAGAAGTGCTTCTTGGCCTCTTCGACGCCCTTGGCGATCGCCGCGGGCACCTCCTTGGCCTTGCCGTAGCCGACTCCCACGGTGCCTTCGCCGTCGCCCACCACGACCAGCGCGGTGAAGCTGAACCGGCGGCCGCCCTTGACTACCTTGGCGACGCGATTGATTGTGACGACGCGCTCGAGGTGTGGCGTCTTCTCCGCGGCCGCGCCGCCGCGGCCGCCATCACGGCGATCGCGACGACCCCCTTCGGAGCCGCCGGACCCGCCACGGCGCTGCGGACCTGCCATCAGGCGCTTACCTCTCTCCCTGGCTTGCCGAACTTCATCAGAACTTCAGGCCGCTCTCGCGCGCCGCGTCAGCGAGCGCCGCGATCCGACCGTGGTAGCGGTTTCCGCCGCGGTCGAAGACCACTGCGGTGACACCGGCGGCCTTGGCCCGCTCGGCGACCAGCTCGCCGACCTTGCGCGCCAGCGCGCTCTTTCCGCCGTCGCCGCCGCGGACCGCCCCGTCCAGGGTCGACGCCGAGGCCAGCGTGTGGCCCTTGGTGTCGTCGACGACCTGCGCGGTGATGTGCCGCAGCGAGCGGGTCACCACCAGCCTCGGACGCTCCGCGGTGCCGAAGACCGCCTTGCGGACCCGGAAGTGGCGACGGGCACGCCCGATCCGGCGCTGGGCGCTGACCCCGCCCGACGCGCGGCGGCGTAGCAGCTGTGCCGTCATCACTTACCTGCCTTTCCTGCCTTGCGGCGGACGTGCTCGTCCTGGTACCGCACGCCTTTGCCCTTGTACGGCTCCGGCGGGCGGATCTTACGGATGTTCGCGGCGACCTCACCGACCTGCTGCTTGTCGATGCCCTCGACCACGAGCTGCGTGGGCCGCTCCACCCGGAACGTCACGCCCTCTGGTGGCGAGACCACCACAGGGTGCGAGAACCCGAGCGCGAACTCCAGGTCCGTGCCCTTCGCCTGCACCCGGTAACCGGTGCCGTGGATCTCCAGCGTGCGCGAGTACCCCTCCGACACACCGACCACCATGTTGTTGATGAGGGTGCGGGACAGGCCGTGCAGCGCCCGCGAGCGCCGCTCGTCGTCGGGGCGCTTGACGTGCAGCACGCCGTCTTCCGCGCGATCCACCGTGATCGGCTCGGCCAGCGTGTGCGACAGCTCGCCCTTGGGGCCCTTCACCGTGACGGTGGGGCCGTCGATGGCGACATCGACGCCGGCGGGGACGGTGATCGGCTTGCGACCAATTCGAGACATGGTTACGCGGCTCCTCTCACCAGATGAAGGCGAGGACTTCCCCGCCCACCCCTCGCTTGCGAGCCTGCCGGTCGGTGAGCAGCCCCTGGGACGTGGAAACGATCGCCACACCCAGTCCACCGAGCACTCGAGGCAGCTCGGTCGACTTGGCGTACACGCGCAGGCCGGGCTTGGACACCCGGCGCAGGCCAGCGAGGCTGCGCTCGCGGTTCGGGCCGAACTTCAGCTCCACCGCGAGCGACCTGCCGACGGCGTCGGCCTCGGGCTCCCGGACCTGCCAGGCCGTGATGTAACCCTCCTGCTTGAGGACCTCGGCGATGTTCGCCTTGATCTTCGAGTAGGGCATCACGACCTCGTCGTGGTACGCCTGGTTGGCGTTACGCAGACGCGTCAGCATGTCTGCGATCGGGTCGGTCATGGTCATGGTCGACTCTGTGCCTCTCTCACCGCGGTTCCGCGCAGTCCGCGTGGCCTACGGCGAAGTTGTTGATCTTCAAGCGGCGTAGTGGTCACCACGAGGCTTTCCACACACCTGGAAGCTCTCCGCGGTGCGCCATCTCGCGAATGCAGATCCGGCAGAGCCCGAACTTGCGGTACACCGCTTTCGGACGCCCACAGCGCTGGCAGCGAGTGTACGCACGCGTCGAGAACTTCGGCTTCTGCTGCGCCTTGTGAACCAGCGCCTTCTTCGCCATTACTCAGCTCTCCTTGTACGGGAAGCCCAGGAGCTTGAGTAGCGCCCGTCCTTCCTCGTCGGTCTTGGCGGACGTCACCACAGTGATGTCCATGCCGCGAACCCGGTCGATCTTGTCCTGGTCGATCTCGTGGAACACCGACTGCTCGGTGAGCCCGAACGTGTAGTTGCCGTTGCCGTCGAACTGCTTGTCCGACAGGCCACGGAAGTCACGGATCCGCGGTAGCGAGATCGACAGCAGCCGGTCCAGGAACTCCCACATCCGGTCGCCCCGGAGGGTGGCCTTGGCGCCGATCGGCATGCCCTCGCGCAGCTTGAACTGCGCGATCGACCTCTTCGCACGGCGGACCAGCGGCTTCTGGCCGGTGATCGTGGTCAGGTCCCGCACCGCGCCGTCGATCAGCTTGGAGTCCTTGGCGGCGTCGCCGACACCCATGTTGACCACGATCTTGACCAGGCCGGGAACCTGCATCGGGTTGGCGTACTCGAACCGCTCCCGCAGCTTGCCCACGATCTCCTCGCGGTACCGCTGCTTGAGCCGTGGGGTCGCCTTCTGCTCTGTTGTCGCCGTCATGATCACAGATCCTTACCGCTACGGCGGGACACGCGGACCGGACGACCGTCCTCGTCCTTGCGGTAACCGACCCTGGTGGGCTTGTTGTCGGCATCGAGCACCATCACGTTGCTCACGTGAACCGGCGCCTCCTGCGTGATGATGCCGCCGCTCTTGGATCCGCGCTGGTTGGTCTGGATGCGGGTGTGCTTCTTGACCCGGTTCACGCCTTCGACCAGAACCTTGTCGAGCTTCGGGTACGCGGCGATCACCTTGCCCCTGGCTCCCTTGTCCTTGCCGGCGACGACGAGCACCGTGTCGCCCTTCTTCACCTTCACGCCGCCTCCTCCCTTCGGTCGGAGCCGCCGCGAAGCGGGTCCTGCTGTGCTCGATGGTTCGCTCGCTGACGCTCACTCACGACTACAGCACCTCCGGGGCCAGCGAGATGATCTTCATGAAGCGCTTGTCCCGGAGCTCCCGGCCCACCGGGCCGAAGATGCGGGTGCCGCGAGGCTCTCCGCTGCCCTCCCGGAGGATCACGGCCGCGTTCTCGTCGAACCGGATGTACGAGCCATCCGGACGCCGCCGCTCCTTGGCGACGCGCACCACGACCGCCCGGACGACGTCGCCCTTCTTCACGCCCGCGCCGGGGATGGCGTCTTTGACAGTGGCCACGATGACGTCGCCAATGCTCGCGTAGCGCCGACCCGAGCCGCCGAGCACCCGGATGCAGAGGATCTCCCTCGCACCCGTGTTGTCGGCGACGCGCAGTCGCGACTCCTGCTGGATCACGTCAACTCCTGTGTGTCTGCCGGTTCTCAGCCTGCGGCTGAGCCTGGCGGAACTAGTGGGTTACTCGACCTTTTCTGGGTTACTTGGCCTTCTCGAGGATCTCGACGACCCGCCAGCGCTTGGTGGCCGACAGTGGCCGCGTCTCCATCAGGAGCACGCGGTCGCCGGTGCCGCACTGGTTGCTCTCGTCATGCGCCTTCAACTTTCTGGTACGGCGCATGACCTTGCCGTACAGCGAGTGCTTGACGCGGTCCTCGACCTCGACCACGACGGTCTTCTCCATCTTGTCGCTGGTCACGTAGCCCTCCCGCACCTTGCGGCGGCCACGCGGCTGCGTCTGTGTCTGCTCGGTCATTAGGCAACCTCACTCGGCGCGGCAGAGAGCCCAAGCTCACGCTCGCGCATGATCGTGTAAATCCGGGCGATCTCCCGGCGCACCACCTGCAGCCGCCGGTTGTTGTCCATCTGCCCGGTCGCCGCCTGAACCCTGAGGTTGAACAGCTCCGCCTTGGCTTCCTTCAGCCGGGTAGCCAGCTCATCCTCAGTGAGTTCCCGCAGCTCAGTGGCGGTTGTGCCCGCTGCCATCAGGCTTCACCCACTTCACGCTTGACAATGCGGCACTTCATAGGGAGCTTGTGGATCGCGCGAGTCAGCGCCTCGCGGGCGGTCGTCTCGCTGGGGTAGGACAGCTCGAACATCACGCGTCCGGGCTTGACGTTCGCCACCCACCACTCCGGGGTGCCCTTGCCGGAACCCATCCGGGTCTCGGCGGGCTTCTTGGTCAGCGCCTGATCCGGGAAGATCGTGATCCACACCTTGCCGCCACGCTTGATGTGCCGGGTCATGGCGATACGTGCGGCCTCGATCTGCCGGTTGGTGACGTACGAGTGCTCGAGAGCCTGAATCCCGTACTCACCAAAGGTCACGCGCACACCGCCTTTGGCCTGACCGCGCCGCTTCGGCGAGTGAGGCTTGCGGAAGCCCTTCGGGGGCTTACGTGGCATCAACATCTGCTTAGCCCTCCGTCGTCGCGGCCGGAGCAGTCTCGGCGGCGCTGGCTTCTGGGGTCGGCTCGGCGGTCTCCGGAGCAGCGCCCTTGGGGCTCCTGCCCGTCCGCTCGGCCGCCGCGGCGCGTCCGGCGTCGGTGCCGCCCGCCGTGGTGCCGGCGGCGCCGGAACGCCCACGACGCGGCCGCTCACGGCGAGGCCGCCGCTCGGTCTCGACGGCCGGCTGCTCCCGGCCCGGGATCACTTCACCCTTGTAGATCCACACCTTCACGCCGATCCGGCCGAAGGTGGTGCGCGCCTCGAAGAAGCCGTAGTCGATGTTCGCCCGCAGCGTGTGCAGCGGCACACGACCCTCGCGGTAGAACTCCGAGCGGGACATCTCGGCGCCGCCCAGTCGCCCGGAGCACTGCGCCCGGATGCCCTTGACCAGCGGGTTCTTCATCGCCGACTGGATCGCCTTACGCATGGCCCGCCGGAAGTTGACCCGGCTGGCGAGCTGCTCGGCGATGCCCTGGGCGACCAGCTGCGCGTCCGACTCGGGGTTCTTCACCTCGAGGATGTTCAGCTGGATCTGCTTGCCGGTGAGCTTCTCGAGCTGCCCGCGGATGCGGTCCGCCTCGGCGCCCTTGCGGCCGATCACGATGCCAGGCCGCGCGGTGTGGATGTCGACCCGCACCCGGTCGCGGGTGCGCTCGATGTCCACCTTGGAGATGCCCGCGCGCTCCAGGCCGTGGGACATCATCTTGCGGATCTTGACGTCCTCGGCGACGTAGTCCTTGTACAGCTTGTCGGCGTACCAGCGGGACTTCCAATCGGCGCTGATGCCGAGCCTGAAGCCGTGTGGGTGAACTTTCTGACCCATTACTCGGCACTCTCCTTCGTGGTGCTCTCGGCCGCGGTCGTCTCCTCAGCCGTCGCCGAGGACGCCTTGCTCACCTCGGCGGCCTTCGGCTTGCTCGCGGCCTTGGCCGCCTTCGCCGCCTTGGCCGCCTTCCGCGCCGGAGCCGCCGCCTGGACGCTCTCCACCACGACCGTGATGTGGCTGGTCCGCTTACGGATCCGGTACGCCCGACCCTGGGCCCGCGGCCGGAACCGCTTGAACGTCGGCCCCTCGTCGACGTACGCCTCGCTGACCAGGAGCGAGTCCGGGTCCAGCGACTCGTTGTTCTCCGCGTTGGCCATCGCGCTGGCGAGCACCTTGTAGACCGGCTCGCTCGCGGCCTGGGGCGCGAACTGCAGCACCGTCAGCGCCTCCTGCGCGGGAAGCCCGCGGATGAGGTTGACCACACGGCGCGCCTTCATCGGCGTTACGCGCACGAAGCGCGCCACCGCTCTGGCGCCCGGTAGCGTTGGCGCGCCACCCGTAGTTGGCATCGGGAGTCCCCTTGCTCTTTCTATCCGTACGTACGTCGCGTTGCGGTCCCCGGCCGCCCCGGAGGGCGACCGCCGAGCCGTTCGGCGCGATCAGCGCCGGCGGCTCTTACGGTCGTCTTTCTCGTGGCCCCGAAATGTCCTGGTCGGGGCGAACTCGCCGAGCTTGTGCCCGACCATCGCGTCGGTGACGAAGACCGGCACGTGCTTGCGCCCGTCGTGCACGGCGATCGTTTGGCCGATCATGTCCGGGATGATCGTGGACCGCCGCGACCAGGTCTTGATCACGTTCTTAGTGCCCTTTTCGTTCTGCATATCCACCTTCTTGACGAGGTGGTCGTCGACGAATGGGCCTTTCTTCAGGCTGCGAGGCATTTGACGCTATCTCCCCACTCAACGCTTCCGCTTGGCGGCGGAACGACGCCGGACGATCAGTCGGTCGCTCGGCTTGTTCTTCTGGCGGGTGCGACCCTCGGGCTTACCGGCCGGGTTGACCGGGTGCCGACCACCCGAGGTCTTGCCCTCGCCGCCGCCGTGCGGGTGGTCCACCGGGTTCATGGCGACACCGCGGACGGTCGGGCGCCTGCCCTTCCACCGCAACCGGCCGGCCTTGCCCCAGTTGATGTTGGACTGCTCGGCGTTGCCGACCTCGCCGACCGTGGCGCGGCACCGCACGTCCACCAGCCGGATCTCGCCGGACGGCATCCGAAGGTGCGCGTACACGCCCTCCTTCGCCAGCAACTGGATGCTGGAGCCGGCCGAGCGGGCCAGCTTGGCCCCACCGCCCGGACGCAACTCCACCGCGTGGATGGTGGTGCCGACCGGGACGTTGCGCAACGGCAGGTTGTTGCCCGGCTTGATGTCGGCGCGGGGGCCGTTCTCGATCCGATCGCCCTGCCGCAGGTCCTTCGGGCACAAGATGTACCGCTTCTCGCCGTCGGCGAAGTGCAGCAGCGCGATCCGGGCGGTGCGGTTCGGGTCGTACTCGATGTGAGCGACCTTGGCCGGGATGCCGTCCTTGTCGTGCCGGCGGAAGTCGATCAGCCGGTACTGGCGCTTGTGCCCGCCACCACGGTGGCGCGTGGTGATCCGACCCTGCGCGTTGCGCCCGCCCTTGGAATGCAGCGGACGCAGCAGCGACTTCTCCGGCTCGTCGCGGGTGACCTCGACAAAGTCGGCCACACTCGATCCGCGACGCCCGGGGGTCGTCGGCTTGTATTTGCGAATGCCCATTGTCCTCTACTCCCGCCTCAGCTCACCGGTCCGCCGAAGGCTTCAATGCGGTCGCCCTCGGCGAGCGTCACGATCGCCCGCTTGGTGTCCTTGCGCTTTCCCCAGCCGTGCCGGGTACGGCGACGCTTGCCCTCGCGGTTGGCGGTGTTCACTTTCAGCACCCGGACCTCGAAGATCTGCTGGATAGCAATCTTGATCTGGGTCTTGTTCGCGTCCGGATGCACCAGAAACGTGTACTTGTTCTGGTCCAGCAGGCCGTAGCTCTTCTCCGAGACCACCGGCTGGAAGACGATGTCGCGGGGGTCCGTCAGGCTCACGGCACTCATTTCTCACCCTCCTCGCCGTCGTCCTTGGCGCCAGGCGCGTTGAAGCCGGCCGCCTTGGCGTCATCGACCGTGGCGAAGTAGAACTCGGCCTTGGTCTGCTTGTAGTGACGGCTGCCCGGCTCGTGGTAGAGCCCCGACTGCTCGTTGCCCTTGATCGGGTAACCGTCAGGCACGGAGCCGTCCGGCGGCGGGATCACAGATCCCGAGTACGGCCCGAGCTCCGCCTCGACCTTCGCCGCGGCCTTCTTGGCGCCGCTCTTCTTCGCGGCGGCCTTCTTGGCCGGCTTGGCCTCGTCAGCAGGCGCCTCGGAGTCCGCCTTGGCGGCCTTCTTCGGCACCGCCTTCTCGGCCTTCTTCGGCGCCGCCTTCTCGACCTTCTTGGGCGCTGCCTTCTGAGCCTTGTCCGACGTGGCCTTCTCGGCCTTGTCCTTGGCCTTGTCAGCCTTGTCAGCCTTCTTGGCCTCGTCCGCCTTCCCGGCCTTCTTGGCGACGGCCTTCTTCTTCGGCTTGGCCTCAGTGATCTCCAGCTCGGCACCGAGGAAGGCCCGCAGCCCCGCCGTGGTGAACACGAGGTCGTCGTTGACGAGCACGTCGTACGTGTTCAGTTGGTCCGCGGTGATCAGGTGCACCGTCGGCACGTTGCGGAGGCTCTTCCAGTTGAGCTCGTCCTCGCGGTCCAGCACCACCAGCGCGCGCCGGGTCTCCACGAGGGCCGTGAGCGCCGCGATGGCCTGCTTCGTCGACGGGGTCTCACCGTCGACCAACGCGGAGACCACGTGGATCCTGCCGTCGCGCGCCCGGTCGGAGAGGGCGCCGCGCAGGGCGGCCGCCTTCATCTTCTTCGGCACCTTCTTGCTGTGGTCGCGCGGCACAGGGCCGTGGACCACGCCGCCGCCGGCGAACTGCGGCGCGCGGATCGAGCCCTGACGGGCGCGGCCGGTGCCCTTCTGGCGGTACGGCTTCTTGCCGCCGCCGGCGACCTCGCCGCGGGTCTTGGTCTTGTGGGTGCCCTGGCGTGCGGCGGCCAGCTGGGCCACCACCACCTGGTGCATCAACGGGATGTTCGCCTGGGCGTCGAAGATCTCGCCCGGCACGGAGACCGTGCCGGCAGGCTCGCCCTCGGCGTCCACCACGTCGACCCGCACCGGCGCCAGCGCCTCGGTCGCTGTCCCTGTCATGCCGCACCGCCCTTGCCGGCTGGAGCCTTCGCCGCAGTGCGCACCAGCACCAGCCCGCCCTTGGGGCCAGGCACGGCGCCCTTGATCAGCAGCAGGTTGTTCTCGGTGTCCACCGCGTGCACGGTCAGGCTCTGCACTGTGTGACGCACGCCGCCCATCCGACCAGCCATCTTCTGGCCGCGGAACACCCGGCCCGGGGTCGCGCAGCCGCCGATGGAGCCCGGAGAGCGGTGCTTGCGCTCGACACCGTGCGAGGCGCGCAGACCGTGGAAGCCGTGCCGCTTCATCACACCCGCGAAGCCCTTGCCCTTGGTCCTGCCGGTGACGTCCACCAGCTGACCGGACTCGAAGGCCTCCGCCGTGACCTCGGAGCCCAACTCGTACTCGCTCGCGTCGGTCGTGCGCAGCTCCACGACGTGGCGGCGCGGCGCTGTGCCGGCCTTCTCGAAGTGGCCGGTCAGCGGCTTGGTGGCCTTGCGCGGGTCGATTGCGCCGAACGCGAGCTGGACGGCGGAGTAGCCGTCCTTGTCGGCCGTGCGCACCTGGGTGACGACGCACGGCCCGGCCTGCACCACAGTCACCGGGACGACGTGGTTGTTCTCGTCCCAGATCTGCGTCATGCCGAGCTTGGCGCCCAGAATGCCTTTGACTTGCCTATCCATCGTCTCGGAGTCCCTACAGCTTGATCTCGATGTCGACACCGGCCGGCAGGTCGAGCCGCATCAGCGAGTCGACCGTCTTCGGCGTGGGATCGAGGATGTCGATCAGACGCTTGTGCGTACGCATCTCGAAGTGCTCGCGCGAGTCCTTGTACTTGTGCGGCGAACGGATGACGCAGAAACGGTTGATCTCCGTGGGCAGCGGCACCGGGCCAGCGACCTGTGCACCGGTACGCGTCACGGTCTCGACGATCTTCCGCGCCGAGGAGTCAACGACCTCGTGGTCATAGGCCTTGAGCCGGATGCGGATCTTCTGTCCCGCCATGGTGGCTTCGGTTTCCTTCTTCTCGTGCCGCTGCTGGTCGGTCGCCGGGAGCGTGTCTTCACGCTCCCCGCGCCCGTTGTGTCCGGCCCCCGCGGTCGGGCGTGTCGCGCCTGACGGCCGAATCCGCTCCCGCACCTTCCGGCTCGGGTGGCACGCCGCTGTCTCGCGGTGTGCCTCGCGACATTCGCATGAAAGCCAGGCTCCGCCCCGGGTATCCGAGTCGGGACCTTGGCCGCCAGTGCGGACCGCCCAGCCACACGGGCTGGGGTCCGAGTCACCCTCTTTGCGCGGCGCGCAATCAGGGCCACTCGCTGAGCGGGGCAATCGACATGCTCAGAGCAATCTCGATCAGCCTCGCAGACGCAACCAATTCATTATGCCGTACTGCAACGACATCACGAAATCGGGGTACCGGACCGCCACCCGGCCGCCCGGAGGCGACGCGCGACGACCCGCTGTGGTGGCTCCGGCCGGCCGGTGTGACCAGCCAGAGCCACCGGCAGCGCGTTACTTGACAATCTTGATGACCCGGCCCGCGCCAACGGTCCGGCCGCCCTCGCGGATCGCGAATCGGAGACCTTCCTCCATGGCGATCGGCTGGATCAGCTGCACCGTCATGGCGGTGTTGTCACCGGGCATGACCATCTCGGTGCCCTCAGGCAGCGTCACCACACCGGTAACGTCAGTGGTGCGGAAGTAGAACTGAGGACGGTAGTTGTTGAAGAACGGGGTGTGCCGGCCGCCCTCGTCCTTGGACAGGATGTAGACCTGCGCCTCGAACTCGGTGTGCGGGGTGGTGGTGCCGGGCTTGACCACCACCATGCCGCGCTCCACCTCCTCGCGCTTGGTGCCGCGGAGCAGCAGACCGACGTTCTCACCGGCGCGCGCGTCGTCGAGCACCTTGCGGAACATCTCGACGCTGGTGACGGTGGTCTTCATCGACTTTTCCTTGATGCCGACGATCTCGACTTCCTCCATCGCCTTGAGGACGCCGCGCTCCACCCGGCCGGTGACCACAGTGCCACGGCCGCTGATGGTGAAAACGTCCTCGACCGGCATCAGGAACGGCTTGTCGATGTCCCGCTCCGGCTCCGGAACCGACTCGTCGACGGCGTCCATCAGCTCGAGGAGCTTGCCGCCCCACTCAGCGTCGCCCTCGAGCGCCTTCAGCGCCGACACCCGCACCACGGGTGCGTCGTCGCCGGGGAACTCGTACGAGGTGAGCAGCTCGCGGACCTCGAGCTCGACCAGGTCGAGGAGCTCCTCGTCATCGACCATGTCGCTCTTGTTCAGCGCCACGACGATGTACGGCACGCCCACCTGGCGAGCGAGCAGCACGTGCTCCTTGGTCTGCGGCATCGGGCCGTCGGTCGCGGACACCACCAGGATCGCGCCGTCCATCTGGGCAGCGCCAGTGATCATGTTCTTGATGTAGTCAGCGTGACCGGGGCAGTCGACGTGCGCGTAGTGTCGCTTCTCAGTCTGGTACTCGACGTGCGCGATAGCGATGGTGATACCGCGCTGCTTTTCCTCAGGCGCCTTGTCGATCTCGTCGAAAGGCGTGTAAGGGTTCAGATTCGGGTGCTTGTCGTGCAGGACCTTGGTGATGGCCGCCGTCAGCGTCGTCTTGCCATGGTCGATGTGGCCAATGGTGCCGATGTTGACGTGCGGCTTAGTCCGCTCGAACTTCGCCTTCGCCACTTTGGGTCCTCCTTGGGACTTTGCTGGTTCGTACGCCGTGTTCCGGCTCGGTCTTCCGACCCACTAGGGGCCGGCGCGGTCGCAGTTCTGTGAGATTCCAGACCACTCATCGCGGCCTGAAGTCCTCACTCGCCTGTTGCTTTTGCGATGATCTCCTTCGCCACATTGCTGGGAACCTCGGCGTAGGAGTCGAACTGCATTGTGTAGCTCGCCCGGCCCTGGGTCTTCGACCGCAGTTCGCCGACGTAGCCGAACATCTCCGACAGCGGCACCATGGCCCGGACGACGCGAGCGCCGCCGCGCTCCTCCATCGCCTGGATCGTGCCCCGCCGGGAGTTTAGGTCGCCGATGACGTCGCCCATGTAGTCCTCGGGAGTGTGGACCTCCACGGACATCATCGGTTCGAGCAGCACCGGGCCAGCCCTGCGAGCGGCCTCCTTGAGGACCATGGACCCGGCGATCTTGAACGCCATCTCGGACGAGTCGACGTCGTGGTACTGGCCGTCGGTGAGCGTCACCTTCAAGCCCACCAGCGGATAGCCGGCGAGCACGCCGTACTGCATGGCGTCCTGGCAGCCGGCGTCGACCGAAGGGATGTACTCCTTCGGCACCCGGCCGCCCGTGATGCTGTTGTCGAACTCGTACGTGGGCTGGTCGGCGCCCAACGGCAGCGGCTCCAGGTTGATGATCACCTTGGCGAACTGGCCCGAGCCGCCGGTCTGCTTCTTGTGCAGGTAGTTGACCTTCTGGACGGTCTTGCGGATCGTCTCGCGGTAGGCCACCTGCGGCTTGCCGATGTTGGCCTCGACCCTGAACTCGCGCTTCATCCGGTCGACCAGCACCTCAAGGTGCAGCTCGCCCATGCCCTGGATGACCGTCTGACCGGTCTCCTCGTCGTTGTAGACGCGGAAGGTCGGGTCCTCCTCGGCCAGCTTCTGGATCGCTGTGCTGAGCTTGTCCTGGTCGGCCTTGCTCTTCGGCTCGATCGCCACCGAGATGACCGGCTCCGGGAACGTCATCGACTCCAGGATCACCGGGTGCGCCGGGTCGCAGAGCGTGTCGCCGGTGGTGGTCTGCTTCAGACCCTGCACCGCGACGATGTCCCCCGCCAGCGCGAACGGCCGCTCTTCCCGCTTGTTGGCGTGCATCTGGAAGATCTTGCCGATCCGTTCCTTGCGGTCCTTGGAGGAGTTGATCAGCTGCGAGCCCGCCTCCAGCTTGCCGGAGTAGACGCGGACGTAGGTCAGCTTGCCCAGGTGCTGGTCAGTCTGGATCTTGAAGGCGAGCGCAGAGAACGGCTCGCTGGGGCTGGCCTTGCGCTGCACCGGCGTCTCGCCGTCGGTCGCGAGGCCCTCCACCGGAGGAACGTCCAGCGGGCTGGGCAGGTAGTCCACCACGGCGTCGAGCATGGACTGCACGCCCTTGTTCTTGAACGCCGAACCGGTCAGCACCGGGTTCAGGCTGCTCGCGATCGTGGCGCGGCGGATGCCGGCCTTGATCTCCTCGACCGTGAGCTCCTCGCCCTCGAGGTACTTCTCCATCACCGCGTCGTCGTTCTCGGCCAGGGTCTCGAGCAGCTTCTCGCGGTACTCGGCGGCCTGGTCGGCGAGCTCGGCTGGGATCTCCTCGACCGCGTAGTCCTCGCCCTTCTGGGTCTCCCCGCGCCAGGTGAGCGCGCGCATCTCGACCAGGTCGACCACGCCGACGAAGTTCGACTCGTTGCCGATCGGCAGCTGCAGCACCAGCACGGTGGCGTTCAGCCGGTCCTTCATCATCTCCACGCAGCGGAAGAAGTCCGCGCCGGTCCGGTCCAGCTTGTTGACGAAGCACATCCGCGGCACGTTGTACTTGTCCGCCTGCCGCCAGACCGTCTCGGTCTGGGGCTCCACACCTGCCACGCCGTCGTAGACGGCGATGGCGCCGTCGAGCACGCGCAGCGAACGCTCCACCTCGACGGTGAAGTCGACGTGGCCGGGCGTGTCGATGATCTGGACCGTGTGGCCCTTCCACTCGCACTTGGTGGCGGCGGAAGTGATCGTGATGCCCCGCTCCTGCTCCTGCTCCATCCAGTCCATGACGGCAGCGCCGTCGTGGACCTCACCGATCTTGTAGGTGATGCCGGTGTAGAACAGGATGCGCTCAGTCGTGGTGGTCTTACCGGCATCGATGTGCGCCATGATGCCGATATTGCGGACCTTGGCCAGCGCGGCGTCGGCGTTAGCCACTTCAACCTTCCCCCATAGGGCGTGCGCCCCATGTAAGTCCTCGTTCTTGCCTTTCTGCGGCGGGCCGGCGGCCCGCCGATGTGCTCTGTGCAGTCCTGCAGTTGTCCTGCTCCGTGCCGCCGGGGGATCACACCCCCGGGCGACTCACCAGCGGTAGTGCGCGAAGGCCTTGTTGGACTCGGCCATCTTGTGGGTGTCCTCACGCCGCTTCACGGCGGCGCCGAGGCCGTTGCTGGCGTCGAGCAGCTCGTTCATCAGGCGCTCGACCATCGTCTTCTCACGTCGCGCCCGGGAGTACTGGACGAGCCAGCGCAGACCCAGCGTGGTGGCCCGCGGCGGGCGCACCTCCACCGGCACCTGGTACGTGGCGCCACCAACCCGGCGGCTGCGCACCTCCAGGGTGGGCTTGACGTTGTCCAGCGCCCGTTTGAGGGTGACCACGGGGTCGGAGCCGGTCTTCTCCTTGCAGCCGTCGAGCGCGTTGTACACAACGCGCTCGGCCAGCTGCCGCTTGCCACGCTGCAGAAGCTTGTTGACCAGCTGCGTCACGAGCACGGAGTTGTGCACCGGATCCGGGGTCAGCGGCCGGCGCGGCGCGGGGCCTTTACGCGGCATGTCAGCTCTTCTCCTTCTTCGCGCCGTAGCGGCTGCGCGCCTGCTTGCGGTCCCGGACACCCTGGGTGTCCAACGAACCGCGGATGATCTTGTAACGGACGCCCGGGAGGTCCCGCACCCGGCCGCCACGCACGAGCACGATCGAGTGCTCCTGCAGGTTGTGGCCGGCGCCGGGAATGTAGGCGGTCACCTCGATGCCGCTGGAGAGTCTGACGCGGGCGACCTTGCGCAGCGCCGAGTTCGGCTTCTTGGGCGTGGTGGTGTACACACGCGTGCACACGCCGCGCCGCTGCGGGCTGCCCTTGAGGGCTGGCGTCTTCGTCTTGCTCGTCTTCGCCTTGCGGCCCTTGCGGACCAGCTGGGAGATGGTGGGCACCGGGTCTTTCGCTCCCTTCGGCCATTGCGGCCGCGCCGTCGGCATTCTGCTGACGTCTTCGTTACGGTCCTTGGTCTCACGGTGTTACCGCCACCGGCCGCCGAGACGGCCGGTCACGTACGGCGCGCGATCCGGCATGGGCCGGGCCGCTCGCCACATCGGAGCCTTCGCTCCGACCCCCGCGGTCGGGCGTGTCGCCCGCGCGCGCCCACCTGCGATTGAGCCGGTGGGGTGTCATCTCCGCGTACGTCCGACACCGGGGTGAGACGCACCGCCGATAACGACAAACGCATCGTGTGGTGCATGACGCACACATGTCGGCCCAGGGGTGAGCCTAGGCACGATCAGAAAGGGTACCCACCAAATGGGCGCAGGTCAAAACGAGGTCGCCGAACTCTCGAACTCTCTCGTGAACCGCGTCCGCTGGGGGCGGCACCACAGGTAAGCATACTCACCCGAACGCGGAGCCGCCGCTCGCGTTCGCGATTAGGCCGATCACAGTGGCCAGAAGGCTCAGCAGCAGGCCCACGCCGCCCGTCGCGATCGCGGCGATGGAGATCCCCCTGCCGGCGACCTCGCCGCCGGATCCGCTCACCTGCCGCATGCCGAGGAAGCCGAGCAGCATCGCGCCGATCCCCATGATCGCCGGGAGCGCGAACAGCGGCCACCAGCAGCAGCTGAGCAACGCCAGCAGGCAGGATCCGATCCCGCTGACCAGACCTCCGGTCCCCAGGCCGGTGGTCGTCGGCTGCAGGTGCGGGCTGACCAGCACGAAGTCCCCGTGCTGCGGCGGCGGAGGCGGCGCCGGTGGCGCCGACGGGACATGCGGCGGCGCTGACGCCGGCGGGGCCGGCGCCTGGGCCGCCTCGCTGGCTCCCTGCTCGTACGACATCGGCGGTGGCTGCGGCATGGGCGGTGGCTGCGGCATGCCCGCGGCCGGGGACGCTTCCGCGTCGGCCGACTCCGGCTCCGAGCCCGACTGGCCCGCCCCGGGACCGGACTGGTCGCTCATCGAACCTCCTTACGGCCATGCCGCGATGCCGTCCGCCAGGGTACGCGGGACGTCAGAGACAGGCGGGGGCACGGCCCGGCCGGAATCCGGCGCGGCGGCGCGGTCTCCGGCTCGCCCAGTCTCACGCGGCGCCGGGGGCGAGCGTCAGCAGGCCGCTGATGGCCGCGACCACGAGCACCGCCGCCACCACGACGATCGACGCCCATGCCAGCCGCTCGCCGGTCCGCAGCAACGCCCCGCCGGTCAGGAAGCCCTCAGACCGGCGCATCTCGGCGCGGCACTGGCGGGCCATCGACAACGCGAGCACCGCGGGGATGATCCCGCCGACCGTGATCGAGGTGCACAGGGCGACGATGCCGAGCGCCAGGACGGCGCGCGCCTTGGTGGACCGCACCGGATCCGGGTCGCGGGGATCGCGGGCCGCGACCGCTCCCGTCGAGCCGGACGCCGACGCTGCGTTCATGACTGGATGCACCCGCCCTCGTGGAAGTAGTCTTCTCCGCCAGCCATCATGCCCCAGCGTGGCACGCTCACTCGCACGGCGCCGGGCCCCGCATGCCGGCGAGCGCCAGGTCGACGATGCGCTCGGCCAGCCGCTCCTCCGACACCCGCGGAAACATGCGCATCGACGCCACCGACATCATGGGGCTCGAGAGCATGGCGAGCGCGAGCTCGACGTCGAGGTCCGGCGTCAGCTCACCGGAGGCCAGGCCGCGCCGGAAGACCTCGCGGATCACCTCACGGCGGCTGTCCACCATCGCGGCGTAGCGGGCGGACAGCTCGGGGTTCCGCCGGATCTCCGGGAGCACAGCGAGCACGATCCGCCCCTCAGGCGTGTCGTTGGCCTTGCCCATGCCAGCCAGCAGAGTGACCAGGTCCTCGCGCACCGACCGGCCCGGAAGCAGCGGCGTCGCGCCTTTGAGGCAGGCGATCGCGTCGATCACCAGCGCTTCCTTGTTGGGCCATCGCCGGTAGACCGTCGCCTTGCCGACGCCGGCACGCGACGCGATCGCCTCGATGGTGAGCGCCTCGATGGTGACGCCCTCCGCGAGAAGATCCAGGGTCGCCGAGATGATGGCGTCGCTGGCCTGGGAGCTGCGCGGCCTGCCAACAGGTCGCGCAGCTCCGGCGCCAGTCGTGGTCATGCGGTCATTCTCCGCAAGTCAGCCGGCTTCCACCAACTCCGGCTCACCGACCCGCGAAGCGGCAGCCGGTGTGGCAGCCGGTGTGCCAGCCGGCAGGCCTGGTAGCCACTTGAGCGCCACCAGCGCGCCGACCAGCATGACCGCCACCGAGCCGCCGGCCGCCCAGTGCATCGCGGTGACGAAGGCGTCGTCAGCCGAGTCGAGCAACGAGGCGCTCGCCGGGCCGAGACGATCGGCGACGCCATACGTCCCGGCGACGGACTCCTTCGCGACCTCCTGGGCTGAGTGGGGCAGTCCGCTGACGTGCGGGGTGATCTGTTCCCGGTACACCGCGGAGAGCAGCGACCCGAGCACGGCGACGCCCAACGCGCCGCCCACCTGCCGGATCGTGTTGTTCACCGCGGAGCCCACCCCGGCCTTTTCGCGCGGCAGCGTGGACATCACGGACTCGGTCGCGGAGGGGATCACGGAGGCCATTCCCACGCCCTGCAGGAAGAAGAAGGTCCCCAGCAGCCACACCGGGGTGTCCACGGCCACGATGGTGAACCCGCCGGTCGCCACGGCCGTGACGAGCAGGGCGGTCACGGACACGGCCTTGGGGCCGTACCGCTTGACCAGGCTGGAGCTCAACGGCGCGAAGATCAGTTGCGCGGCTGCGAACGGCAGCATCAACAGGCCCGCCTGCAGCGGGGTGAAGCCCCGCACCAGCTGCAGGTAGAAGCTCCCGAAGAAGAACGTGCCCATCGCGCCGAAGAAGACCAGGCCGATCATGGCCACCGCGGCCGAGAATCGCGGATCCCGGAACAGGGTCACGTCCAGCGCGGGGTGCGCCGCGCGCCGTTCGTACCAGATGAACGCGGCGATCACGCCGACTCCGGCGGCGATCGGTCCCCACACGTCGGGCCGGCCCCAGTCACCGGTCTCCCCGCCTTCGATGACGCCGTACACCAGGGACACCAGACCGACGATGGACAGCGCCACGCCGATAGCGTCGATCCGGCCCGGGCTGGGATCGCGCGACTCGGGCACCAACACGAGCACGGCGATCAGGCCGGCCAGCAGGATCGGCACGTTGATGAGGAAGACCGAGCCCCACCAGAAGCGCTCCAACAGCGCGCCCCCGACCACAGGGCCGATCGCCACCCCGAGCCCCACCGCGCCGGCCCACACGCCGATCGCGCGGGCGCGCTCCGTGGGGTGGAAGACGTTGCTGATGATGGACAGCGTGGCGGGCAGGATCGCCGCTCCGCCGATCCCCATCAGGGCCCGGGCGCCAATCAACTGAGCGGGCGTCTGAGCGTACGCCGACGCCAGCGACGCCAGCCCGAAGAGCACCATGCCGAGCAGCAGCGCGGCGCGGCGTCCGTGCCGGTCCCCCAGGACGCCCGAGGTGAACAGCAGGCCCGCGAAGACGAGTGTGTACGAGTTGATGGACCACTCAAGCTCGCTCTGGGTGGCCCCGAGGCCGTGCACCGGATCGGCGATCGCCTTCAACGCCACGTTCAGCACTGTGTTGTCCAGGACCACCACGAGCAGGCTGACCACCAGCACCCCGAGGATGGTCCACCGCTGTGGGTGACCAGCGGCTTCAGGTGAATCCACCCACGCCCCCTTTATCGATACGTTAACGTCTCGTATTTGCGATCGACGTTACCCCCCGTGCCGTAAATACGAAACGGCCGCGTATCAAAAGTGATGCCGCTCACGGCTGGCGCACCGTGCCCAGCTCGCCGCGACGATCGCAACGTGAGGCGGCCGGCTGTCCCGCGAGGGGACAGCCGGCCGCCAGCGTCGTGAGGCGTCCTCGCTACCTGCCGAACGACCCCAGGTCGAAGTCGTCCAGCGGGACAGCCTGGCCGCTGCCGGTCCCGAAGCCGTAGTCCGCCTCGGTGTACCCGGTCATCGAGTACACCCTGGACTTGGCCTCCTCGGTCGGCTCCACCCGGATGTTCCGGTACTTGGAGATACCGGTGCCCGCCGGGATCAGCTTTCCGATGATCACGTTCTCCTTCAGACCGATCAGCGAGTCGCTCTTGGCCTGGATCGCGGCGTCCGTGAGCACCCGGGTGGTCTCCTGGAAGGAGGCCGCCGACAGCCACGACTCGGTGGCGAGCGACGCCTTGGTGATGCCCATCAGCATCGGACGCCCGGAGGCCGGCTCGCCGCCCTCCGCGACCGCGCGTCGGTTCTCCGCCTCGAAGTGCGCCCGATCCACCAGGGAGCCCGGCAGGAAGTCGGTCGAACCCGAGTCGATCACCGTCACCCGCTTCAGCATCTGACGGATGATGATCTCGATGTGCTTGTCGTGGATCTGCACACCCTGTGAGCGATACACGTCCTGAACCTCGCTGACCAGGTGCATCTGCACCGACCGGGGGCCCAGAATCCGCAGCAGCTCGTGCGGGTCGATGGTGCCCTCGACGAGCTTCTCGCCGACCCCGATGCTGTCACCGTCCGCCACCCGCAGCCGCACCCGGCGCGGGATCTTGTCGTGGACGAGCTCGTCGCTGCCGTCGTCCGGGATGACGACGATCTTCCGCGACTTCTCGCCCTCCTCGATCCGCACCCGACCCGGAGTCTCCGCGATCGGCGCCTTGCCCTTCGGCACCCGCGCCTCGAAGATCTCCTGCACCCGGGGCAGACCCTGGGTGATGTCGTCACCGGCGACGCCACCCGTGTGGAAGGTCCGCATTGTCAGCTGAGTGCCCGGCTCACCGATCGACTGGGCGGCGATGATGCCGACCGCCTCGCCGACGTCCACCAGCTTGCCGGTCGGCAGCGAACGGCCGTAGCAGGCCGCGCACACGCCGAGCTTCGACTCGCACGTGAGGACGCTCCGCACCCGCACCTCGCCGACGCCCGCAGCGATCAGCTTGTCGGTCAGGATCGCGTTCAGGTCGCTGCCGGCCTCGGCCACCAGCTTGCCGTCGGCGTCCTGCACGTCCGTGGCCAGGCCGCGCGCGTACACGCCGGTCTCGGCGTACTCGTGCTTGACGAGCTTGCCGTCCACCACCTCGCCGATCGGCATCCGGATCGCCCGGTCGGTGCCGCAGTCCAGCTCACGGATGATGACGTCCTGCGACACGTCCACCAGACGCCGGGTCAGGTAACCGGAGTCCGCGGTACGCAGCGCCGTGTCCGCCAGACCCTTCCGGGCGCCGTGCGTGGAGATGAAGTACTCCAGCACCGACAAGCCCTCGCGATAACTGGACTTGATCGGCCGCGGGATGATCTCACCCTTCGGGTTGGCCACCAGACCACGGATCGCGGCGATCTGACGCAGCTGCAGCAGGTTGCCTCGGGCACCCGAGTGGATCATGGTCCACAGCGGGTTGGTCTGCGGCAGCGCCTCTTCCATCTCCTTGGCGATCTCGTTCGTCGCCTTGGTCCAGATCTCGATCAGCTCGCCGCGCCGCTCCTCGGCGGTCATCAGACCCCGCTGGTACTGCTTGTCGATGCGCTGGGCGTCCTTCTCGTGCCGATCCAGGATCTGCTGCTTGCCCGGCGGGCGGATGACGTCCTCGATGGCGATCGTGACGCCGGACCAGGTGGCCCAGTGGAAGCCGGCCTCCTTGAGCGCGTCCAGCGTGGCCGCCAACTCCACCTTGAGGAACCGCTCCGCGAGATCGTTGATGATCGCCGAGAGCTGTCCCTTGCGGATCTCGTAGTTGACGAAGTGGTACGTCTCGGGGAGGGTCTCGTTGAACAGCACCCGCCCCAGCGTGGTCTCCACCAGCGCGGACTGACCCGGCTCCCAGCCGTCCGGCATCGGGGCGGGCTTGCCCATCGCCTCGTCCATGCCGGTCAGGTCCTTGAACCGGATCGTGACCTTGGCCTGCGGGTGCAGCTCTCCGCTGTCGTACGCCATGACGGCCTCGGCGTCGGAGGAGAACACCCGGCCCTGGCCCTTCATGCCTTCCCGCATGTGGGTGAGGTGGTACAGGCCGATGATCATGTCCTGGGTGGGCATGGTCACCGGCTTGCCGTCGGCCGGCTTGAGGATGTTGTTGCTGGACAGCATCAGGATCCGGGCCTCGGCCTGCGCCTCGGCCGACAGCGGCACGTGCACCGCCATCTGGTCGCCGTCGAAGTCCGCGTTGAACGCGGTGCAGACCAAGGGGTGGATCTGGATCGCCTTGCCCTCGACCAGCTGCGGCTCGAACGCCTGGATGCCCAGCCGGTGCAGCGTGGGCGCCCGGTTGAGCATCACCGGGTGCTCCCCGATGACCTCCTCCAGCACGTCCCACACCACGGGCCGCTGCCGCTCCACCATCCGCTTGGCGGACTTGATGTTCTGCGCGTGGTTGAGGTCCACCAGTCGCTTCATCACGAACGGCTTGAACAGCTCCAACGCCATCTGCTTGGGCAGGCCGCACTGGTGCAGCTTGAGCTGTGGGCCGACCACGATCACGCTACGGCCGGAGTAGTCGACCCGCTTGCCGAGCAGGTTCTGACGGAACCGGCCCTGCTTGCCCTTCAGCATGTCCGACAGCGACTTCAGCGGACGGTTGCCCGGGCCGGTCACCGGCCGGCCACGGCGGCCGTTGTCGAACAGCGCGTCAACGGCCTCCTGCAGCATCCGCTTCTCGTTGTTGACGATGATCTCGGGCGCGCCCAGGTCGATCAGGCGCTTGAGCCGGTTGTTCCGGTTGATCACGCGGCGGTACAGGTCGTTCAGGTCGGAGGTGGCGAACCGGCCGCCGTCCAACTGCACCATCGGACGCAGATCCGGCGGGATCACCGGGACGCAGTCGAGCACCATCCCGACCGGGCTGTTGCGGGTGTTCAGGAAATGGGCGACCACCTTCAGCCGCTTCAGCGCCCGGATCTTCCGCTGCCCCTTGCCGCTGCGGATGGTCTCCCGTAGCGACTGGGCCTCGTCCTCGAGGTTGAGGTTCTCCAGCAGCGACTTGATCGCCTCGGCGCCCATGCCGCCGGTGAAGTACTCGCCGAACCGGTCGCGCAGCTCCCGGTAGAGCAGCTCGTCGGCGACCAACTGCCGCGGCTCCAGCTTCCGGAAGGTGTCGAGCACCTCGTCGAGCCGGTCGAGCTCGCGCTGCGCCCGGTCCCGGAGCTGGCGCATCTCACGCTCGCCGGACTCCTTGACCTTGCGTCGCACGTCGCTCTTGGCGCCCTCGGCCTCCAGCTCGGCGAGGTCGGACTCCAGCTTCTTGGCGCGCCCGTCGACGTCGGCGTCGCGGCGGTTCTCCAGCTGCCGCTTCTCCGCGCCGATCTCGTTCTCGACCGTCGACAGATCACGGTGCCGCGCCTCGGCGTCGACGCTGGTGATCACGTACGCCGCGAAGTAGATGATCTTCTCAAGATCCTTCGGGGCGATGTCGAGCAGATACCCCAGCCGGCTCGGCACACCCTTGAAGTACCAGATGTGCGTCACCGACGCGGCCAGCTCGATGTGACCCATCCGTTCGCGCCGCACCTTGGCACGGGTCACCTCGACCCCGCAGCGCTCACAGATGATGCCCTTGAAGCGCACCCGCTTGTACTTGCCGCAGTAGCACTCCCAGTCCCGGGTGGGACCGAAGATCTTCTCGCAGAAAAGGCCGTCCTTCTCCGGCTTGAGCGTTCGGTAGTTGATCGTCTCAGGCTTCTTGACCTCGCCGTGCGACCACTGACGGATGTCGTCGGCTGTCGCCAAGCCGATCCGCAGCTCGTCAAAGAAGTTCACATCGAGCACGTTGTCCAGTCCTTAACTCGTGGCTCGCGATCTCGCAAGTTTGTCGTCGGCGCCTGCCGACTCAGCTGCCTCACTCACACCTCTTCAACGCTGCTCGGCTCGCGCCGGGACAGGTCGATTCCCAACTCCTCGGCTGCCCGGAAGACCTCGTCATCGGTCTCCTTCATCTCGAGGGTCACGCCATCACTGGAGAGCACCTCCACGTTGAGGCAGAGCGACTGCAACTCCTTCAGCAACACCTTGAAGGACTCCGGGATGCCGGGCTCGGGGATGTTCTCGCCCTTCACCACCGCCTCGTAGACCTTCACCCGCCCGAGCACGTCGTCGGACTTGATGGTGAGCAGCTCCTGTAGGGCGTACGCCGCTCCGTACGCCTGCATCGCCCAGCACTCCATCTCGCCGAACCGCTGGCCGCCGAACTGCGCCTTACCGCCCAGCGGCTGCTGGGTGATCATCGAGTACGGCCCAGTCGAGCGCGCGTGGATCTTGTCGTCCACCAGGTGATTCAGCTTCAGGATGTAGAGGTAACCCACCGAGATCTGTTCCGGGAACGGCTCGCCGGAGCGGCCGTCGAAGAGCTTCGCCTTGCCGTTGCCGCCGATCAGCTGGCGACCGTCGCGGTCGGGCAGGGTCGACGCGAGCAGGCCCGTGATCTCGTCCTCCTTGGCGCCGTCGAACACCGGCGTGGCCAGGTTGGAGTCGGGCACGCCCTTGTCGACGTCGATCGCCTTCAGCGACTTCTTCCAGTTCTCGTCGCTTCCGGCGACCTCCCAGCCGGTCTTGGCCACCCACCCGAGGTGGGTTTCCAGCACCTGGCCGACGTTCATCCGGCTCGGCACGCCGAGCGGGTTGAGCACAATGTCGACCGGCGTGCCGTCCTCCAGGAACGGCATGTCCTCGACCGGCAGGATCTTGGCGATGACGCCCTTGTTGCCGTGGCGGCCCGCGAGCTTGTCACCGTCCTGGATCTTGCGCTTCTGGGCCACGTACACCCGAACCAGCTCGTTGACCCCCGGGGCGAGCTCGTCGCCGTCCTCACGGCTGAAGGTGCGCACCCCGATCACCGTGCCGGTCTCACCGTGCGGGACCTTGAGGCTGGTGTCGCGGACCTCGCGCGCCTTCTCGCCGAAGATCGCCCGGAGCAGGCGCTCCTCGGGAGTCAGCTCCGTCTCGCCCTTCGGGGTCACCTTGCCGACCAGGATGTCGCCCGGCACCACCTCAGCGCCGATCCGGATGATCCCGCGCTCGTCGAGATCGGCGAGCATCTCCTCGGAGACGTTCGGGATGTCCCGCGTGATCTCCTCCGGGCCCAGCTTGGTGTCCCGGGCGTCGACCTCGTGCTCCTCGATGGAGATCGACGTCAGCACGTCCTGCTGCACCAGTCGCTGGGACAGGATGATCGCGTCCTCGTAGTTGTGTCCCTCCCACGACATGAACGCGACCAGCAGGTTCTTGCCGAGTGCCATCTCACCGTCGTCGGTGCACGGCCCGTCGGCGATCACCTGGCCCGCCTCCACCCGGTCGCCCTCGTCCACGACGGGCTTCTGGTTGACGCAGCTGCCGGCGTTGGAGCGGCGGAACTTGTGCAGCAGGTACGTCCGGCGGGCGCCGTCGTCCTGGTGCACCGTGACGTAGTCGGCGCACATGTCCTCGACCACGCCCGGCTCCTCGGCGACCACCACGTCGCCGGCGTCCACCGCGGCCCGGTACTCCATGCCGGTGCCGACCAGCGGGGCCTCGCTCTTGAGCAGCGGCACCGCCTGACGCTGCATGTTCGCGCCCATCAGGGCGCGGTTGGCGTCGTCGTGCTCGAGGAACGGGATCATCGCGGTCGCGACAGAGACCATCTGGCGCGGCGAGACGTCCATGTAGTCGACCACCTCGGGCGCCACGAAGTCGACCTCGCCGCCCTTCTTGCGCACCAGCACCCGGGACTCGGCGAACCGGCCGTCAGACTGCAGCGGCGCGTTGGCCTGCGCGATGACGTGGCGGTCCTCCTCGTCCGCGGTGAGGTAGTGCACCACGTCGGTGGCGCGACCGTCCGTGACCTTCCGGTACGGCGTCTCGATGAACCCGAACGGGTTGACCCGCCCGAAGGTCGACAGCGCGCCGATCAGGCCGATGTTCGGACCCTCGGGAGTCTCGATCGGGCACATCCGGCCGTAGTGCGACGGGTGCACGTCCCGAACCTCGAAGCCGGCCCGCTCCCGGGACAGACCGCCCGGCCCCAGCGCGGAGAGCCGGCGACGGTGCGTCAGCCCCGCGAGGGGGTTGGTCTGGTCCATGAACTGCGACAGCTGCGAAGTGCCGAAGAACTCCTTGATCGCGGCCACCACCGGCCGGATGTTGATCAGGGTCTGCGGCGTGATCGCCTCGACGTCCTGCGTGGTCATCCGCTCGCGGACGACCCGCTCCATCCGGGACAGGCCCACCCGGACCTGGTTCTGGATCAGCTCGCCGACGGTGCGCAGACGACGGTTGCCGAAGTGGTCGATGTCGTCCGGCTCGTACCCCTCCTCGCCGGCGTGGAGCCGGCAGAGGTACTCGATCGTGGCGCCGACGTCCTCGTTGGTGAGCACGCCTGTGGTGATCGGCGCGTCGACCTCGAGCTTCTTGTTCACCTTGTAGCGACCGACCTTGGCCAGGTCGTACCGCTTCGGGTTGAAGAAGAGGTTGTCCAGCAGAGTCTGAGCGTTCTCCCGCGTCGGCGGCTCGCCGGGGCGGAGCTTGCGGTAGATGTCCAGCAGCGCCTCGTCCTGGCTGGCGAGGTGGTCCTTCTCCAGGGTGGTCATCATCAGCTCGGACCAGGCGAACCGCTCCCGGATCTGCTCCGCGGTCCAACCGATGGCCTTGAGCAGGACCGTCACCGCCTGGCGGCGCTTGCGATCGATCCGGACGCCGACCGTGTCGCGCTTGTCGACGTCGAACTCCAGCCAGGCGCCCCGGCTCGGGATCACCTTGACGCTGGAGACGTCGCGGTCGCTGGTCTTGTCCGGCTGCTTGTCGAAGTACACACCAGGGGACCGGACCAGCTGGCTGACCACGACCCGCTCGGTGCCATTGATGATGAACGTGCCCTTGGTCGTCATCATCGGGAAGTCACCCATGAACACCGTCTGGCTCTTGATCTCGCCAGTGGTGTGGTTGGTGAACTCCGCCGTGACGAACAGCGGGGCGCAGTAGGTGAGGTCTTTCTCCTTGCACTCCTCGATCGAGGCCTTCACCTCGTCGAAGCGTGGGTTCGAGAACGATAGCGACATCGTCCCCTGGAAATCCTCAATGGGGCTGATCTCGTGAAGAATCTCTTCCAGACCACAACGCGAGTTGGAATCGTCCGCGACCCGAGATGCCCACCCCTCGTTGCCCACCAGCCAGTCGAACGACTCGGTCTGGATCGCAAGGAGGTTGGGAACCTCAAGGTGTTCGGTGATTCTGCCGAATGAGATTCGGCGGGGAGCGTAAGCGCTCGTCGTGTTGCTGGTCTTCGCAGGGCGAGAAGCTGCCAAGGTGCGTCCTTCCGAGGACCTGTGCTGCACGGCCGTTATGCGCGCACCCCGAACGTCCTGGCTCGAATCTCCGCGATCTGGACAGAATCCCGCAAATCCGGACAGGTATCAAACGGAAGGCAGCGCAAACTAGCAGTGTAGCCGAAAGCCCCACCGCTGTCGAGGCCACGGGCGCACAGCGACCCATATGCCGTTTTCGGCGGGCTTAGCCCGCCCTCCTCAGCGGCCGTCATGGGAGGCGACTAGCACCTAGCGTGCCTTCATCATCCCTCTGGAGTCAAGGGCCGCGCCCGAGTGTCCCGGCGCAACGGGGCGCCCACGACCCGCAGACACCGCGGAGGAGCCCGCTGGCCACCCGGCGGGGGCGCGCCGGGCGGGACGCGGGCCGCGCGCGAGCCCTGTCGCTCAGATCGCCAGCGCGTCCCGGACCAACCAGTCGTGGCCGGTCTTCTCGTCGCGGATCCGGACCATGGTCAGGACCACCCGGTTCTGATCCACCTTCTCACCCTTGATGTTCGCGTTGGTCCGGAACTGGTTGACGTACAGGAGCACCTCGACGCACTCCGCCGCGTCCTCCCCGCAGTCGGCCGGCCGGTCAGCCACGCTCATCAACTTCACGTTGGCGCGCACCACGGCCTTCTCCTTCACAGCAGTGGCCTTCAGGCTCCCGGTCGTCTTGCGGTACTCCTTCTTGAAATCCCCGGTCGTGAAGGCCAGGCCGTTGGCCACGCTGTCGTCGAATGAGCGGTAGTCGTACGAGAAGATCGCCTCGGCGGCAGCGGCGGCCGCCGCCGTCGCCTCCCTGTCCGCCCGGGCAGTGGCCTCCGCGCTGCTCTTGAGGTAGTACGCTCCGCCGGCCAGCAGCGCGAAGATCAGCGCCCAGACGCCGATGGCGGCCGCGGTGCGGCGCAACCGCGCGACCGCCGCCTCGGCTTCCCGAGCCCGGCGGCTCATGCGGGCGCGCGGCGCCGCCACCTTGCGACCTGCCGGGCCGCGCGCGCCCGAGGTCCTGCCCGCCGCGTCGTCGGACGTGGACCGGCCGCGCTTGGCGCGCCCCGCGGCTGCGCCGATCCGTCCCGATCTGGGCTTCTCGCGCTCGGCGTCCTCGTCCTCGGGCTCGTCGTCCGCCTCGGGCTCGACGTCCTCGTCCTCCGCGTCCAGCTTGTCGTCTGCCTCGGGCTCGACGTCCGCGTCTGGCTCGTCGGGCTCGGGGGCACGCTCCGCGTCGCGCTCGGGGACGTCCTGCCCCTCAGCCGGGTCAACGTCCTCCGCTGCGCCGTCAGCGTCATCAGCGGCCGGCGCGGAGTCGGACGCAGCCGCTCGCGGCTGCGGACGCCGCCGCCGGGCGGCGGCGCGGTCGCCGTTCTTCGCCGTCGCGTCGCCGTCTTTCGGTGTCGCCTCGTCGTCGTTCGCCGTCGCGTCGTCGTTCCCCGTCGCGTCGCCGTCGTCAGCGCTGGAGCCGGACACCGGCTCGGACGCGGACTCCGCGGCGTTCTCCGCCTCCCGTCGCCGGGCTGCGAACTCCTCCGTGGGTTCCGGGCCGTCCGCGGAGCGACCACGCAGCGCCCTGGGCACATATCTCGCCATCGTCTTGGTGAACTCCCGCGCTATCCGACGAACTTCAGGTCGGCGACCAACCAGCGTTCGCTCTTCTTGTCGTACGACATCTCGACCTGAACCCGGTAATGCACCTTGCGCCCCTTGGGCGAGTTCGCGTTCCTGACGTTGGCGTCAGCCGCGACCAGCACCGTCGCCGAGTCGCTGTCACCGCTGACCAGGCCAGCACGCAGCACCTTGCCCTCGGACTTCACCTTGTTCTCTTTCACAGCGGTGCGCAGCTCCGCCCTGCCGGCCTCGTACTCTTCCTTGAACGTGCCGGTCGCGCCCTGGATCACCTGCTCCACGTCCCGGTCGACGCTGTCGCCGCTGATCGAGAAGAAGTCGACCACTGTCTGGCGGGCGGCCGCGACCGCGGTCTTGTGGCTCTCGCGGACCTGCCGCTGCTCGTACCAGTCGTAGCCCCACCAGCCGGCGAAGCCCATGGAGGCGAGGAGCAACAGGGTCAGCACCACGCTGACGGCGAGCCATGTCGTGCGCTCACGCCGGAACGGATCCGGCTTCTTGGGCAGCCTGGCGCGGGCCGATTCAGGTCTGCGGCCGGAGCTGCGCGAGCCAGCGGCACGGGCGGGCCGAGCGGGGCCGCCGGAACGGGCCCCGCGACCGGACCCGCCGGAGCGGGGCAGCCGAGTCGCCATCACGCGCTGCACCTCCTCTCCTCGCTACTTTCCGTCATCATGCACTCCCATTCAACACACGCTGCGTCGACACACGGCACCCGCCGTCAGAACCGGGTCACCCGGACACAGCACACGTCGCGTCCGCAGCCACCGTCAGGCGGGGCCGCAGGGCACGACGCGGGATCAACGTGTCAGGCCCCCTATGAGGAGGTCGGCCAGACCGCCCCGCTGGCCATCTGCCTCGCCCGGCAGGCCCGGAACCCTCGGAGCCACCGGCGCGCCAGGCTTCACCGGCGACTCTGGCTCGTGACCGCCTATACACGGCTGGTCCGAGGACCGGTCGTCAGGGTCGCTCGGCGGAGGGCTGCCAGGCTCATCCGGCGCCGGCTCCGGATTGCAGGTCAGGTTGTGCAGGATGACCTTGGCGTCGAGGTCGAGCGTAATGCTCAGGTTCACGAACTGTTGACGCGGATCGGTCTTGTCCGGGTGGATCGCCTTCAACGCCTCCGGCGGGACCGGGAACGTGAGCAGGTAATAGAGGCGCTTCGGCACCTCGTCGCCGGCCTTCACCAGCTCCGTCAGCACCGGCTGCAGGTCGCGCAGCACCGACACGGTGTCGTCCCGGCTCGCCCTGATCACCTTCGTGCCCACCTTGCCGAGCTTCTTCAACGAGGTGAGCATCGCCACCAGATCCTTGCGCTGCTGCGCGAGCGTCTTGAGACCGGGGCCCAACGAGTCCAGCGCCTTGGCCACCTTGCCGCGGTCCTTGGCGAGTCGCGCCGACAGCTTGTCCATCGCGTCGATGGCGCGGACGATGTCCTTCTTCTGGTCGTCCAGGCCGCCGACGAAGCGGTTGAGCTCCTTCAAGGTCTTCTTCACATCGGCTTCGCGCCCGTGGAGCGCCTTGCCGATCTCCCGGTTGATGGTCCGCAGCTCGGCCAGTCCGCCGCCGTTGAGCAGCATCGCCATCGCCGAGAACACCTCTTCGATGTCGGTGCTCCGCCTGGTGCGAGCAAGCGGGATCAGATCGCCGTCGCTGAGCCGCCCGTACGACTTGCCGCGCTCCGGCGGGTCCAGGGCGACGAACTTCTCGCCCAGCAGGCTGGTCTGCCGCAGCGCCGCGATCGCGTTGTCCGGCAACGTGACGGACTTGTCGATCCGCAGCGCGACCCGCGCCTTCCAGCCGCGCAGCCAGATCCGCTCCACGCTGCCGACCGAGACGTCGTTCACCTTCACCGACGCCTCAGGCACCAGGTCGAGGACATCGTCGAACTCGGCCGTGATCGTGAAGTAGTCGCCGCGAGGCGCTCCGCCGGGCAGCGGGATCGCCGAGCCGCCGTCCTTCGAGCAGCCGGCCAGGCCGAACGTCAACGCCATGACGGCCGCGAGGAAGGCGACGCACGTCTTGCGGAGTCGGTGGAGTCCACGCAATCTCGAGATCATCGTGAGCCTCCCAGAATGCCGCCGAACGTCGGATCGCTCGACTGCGACTCCCCGCTGGGGAGCGGGCCCTTCTTCTTGTCGGAGCCGCCCTTCGGGCCGGGGGTCGGCACCGACAGCCCGAGCAGCTTGCCCAGCTCGGGCGTGAGCTGCGCGCCACCGTCGTGCAGGCGCTGCGCCAGGTCGAAGCAGGCCTGCGGGATGTCGTCGGTCGGCAGCACGTGCACCATCAGCGAGCACACGAACGACGCGGGATCGTACGGCCCCATCAGGGTGTCCCTGGCGTCGATGGTGCCGGAGCGCGGGTTGTACGACAGCGCCAGGTTCGACGCGCCCACAGGAGCGAAGTCCAGCACGTCGATCAGCGCCGACTGCTGCTTGACCAGCGAGGACGTGACGTCAGTGAGCAGGTCGACGTTCTTGACCAGCTCCTTGCGGTTGTCCCGCACGAACTTCGTCACGTGCCCCAGCGCCTTGGCGAGGCTGCGCAGGGCCCCGGACAACTCGTCCCGCTCCGCCGAGAGCTGCTTGGAGACGGAGGCGAGTTTGCTGTTGAAGCGGCGCACTTCCTTGTCGCTGTCCGCCAGCACCTTGGTGAACTTCTGCAGGTTGCTGATGGAGCCGAACAGATCCTTGCGGCCGCTGGCGAGCGTGTCCAGCGCCTTGGAGAAGTCGGACAGGGTCTTGCCGAGCTGCTCGCCGTTGCCTTCCAGGTTCTTCCGTTCGGTCTTGAGCAGCCGGGAGAGCTCACCGGTGGAGTTGGCGCCCTCGGGGCCGAGCGCCCGGCCGAGCTCGTCCAGCGACGAGTACACCTCGTCCAGCTCGAGCGGGACCACGGTGCGGCTCTTCGAGAGCGTCGCGTGGTTCGCCAGCTCGCGGCCGCCCTTGTACACAGGCGCGAGCTGGATGTACCGGTCGGAGACCAGGCTGGGCGGCACGACGATGGCCTTGACGTCCACCGGGACCTGGTACTCGGTGGAGTAGTTCATCGTGACGCGCACGGTCTTCCCCCGCGGGACGACCTCCTCGATCTCCCCCACCTTGACGCCGAGTATGCGCACGTCGGAGCCGGGGTAGATGCCGACGGTGCGGGTGAAGTGCGCCGTGACCGTACGGCCGCCGGCCCGCAGGTCGAGCAGGAAGACCGCTGCCACGGCTGCGAGCACCAACGCCACCGCGATCGCCAGACCGACCGCCAGCTTGCTGCGCGCGAATCCGGCGACCACGCCGCTGCCTGTGGCCGCCATCACCGCCCACCTTCCTTCGCGGCGGAGCCGGGTCGCGAGCCGCCTTCAGGCACCACCGTCGGGCCGCTGGGCGTGTACGGCTGGAGCAGGCCGTCGATGTAGTTGTCGAACCAGCGCCCGTTGCCGACGACGTTGGTGAACGCCTTGATGTACGGGCCCATGTTCTTGAGGGTCTTCTCCAGGTTGGTCTTGTTCTTGCGCAGGATCTCGGCGACCCCGCGCAGCTGCTTGAGCGCCGGGCCCAACTGTTTGCGGTTGTCCTTCGCCACGCCGGACAGCTGCGTGGCCAGGTCATCCGTGGCGACGAGCAGCCGGTGGATCGCGTCCTTGCGCTTGCTCACCTCGTCCAGCAGCAGGTTGGCGTCCTTGACCAGCTTGCGGAACTCGCCGCTGCGCTCCGCCAGGACCTTCGTCACCCCTTGGGTGCGCTTGAGCAGCAGCTGCAGCTGCTTGTCCCTGCTCGCGACCGTCTTCGACAGTCGCGACAAACCTTCCAGCGACGACTTCACGTGCGGCGGGGTGTCCTCGAAGGTGTCCGACAGCACCGTCAGCGCCTTCTTGAGCTGCTCGACGTCGATCTTCGTGACGGTCTCCGCCAAGGAGCTGAACGCGTCCACCACGTCGAACGGCGCCACGGTCCGCGAGCGCGGGATCAGGTCGCCGCCCGACATCTCACCCGGCCCGGCCGGCTGCAACGCCAGGTACTTCTGGCCCACCAGGGTCTTGACCGCGATCACCGCTTTGGTCTTCGTCCCCATCGACACGTCGCCGTCGACTCGGAACTGCACCTCCACGTACGGGCGCTGCCTGCCTGTGCTCTCCTTGAAGCCCGCCAGGCCGATCTTGGTGACCTTGCCGACCTTCACGCCGGCGATACGCACCTCGTCCCTGGTGGTCAGCCCGCTCGCGTCCGCGAACGCCGCCCGGTACTTCGTGCCGAACATCCCGCTGATGTTCTCCAACTGGAACGCTGCCAGCACGCCGGCCACCAGGAGGCCGACGCAGATCGCCCCGATGACGACCTGGCTCCGATCCCGGAACGGTTTCATCTAGTCACCCGCCCCGGTGCGCTGGCAGCGGGCCTGCTGCGAGTGGAAGGTCGCCGGGGTGACGTGACCGGCGCCGGGGACGTTGACCCGGCCATCCCAGTCGCAGAGGAAGAAGTTGAACCAGGAGCCGTACGAGGCGACGCGGTTCATGGTCGCGAAATGCACCGGCAGCCTGGCGAGAGTGTTGTTGATCACCGACTTGTTGGCGTTGAGCGTGACCGCGAGCTTGCGCAGCTGAGCGATGTCCGCCTTCAGCGCCGGACGCGCGTCCTTGAGCAGCTTCGAGGTCTCGTCGGCGAGCGTGCCGATGTGGCCCAACGACTCGCCGATCGCCTTGCGGTCCTTGGCCAGCCCGGAGACGAAGGCCTGCAACTGGCTGATGGTCTCGGCCAACTGCTTGTCCCGCGCGTTCAGCGTGCCCAGCACCTGATTCAGGTTGTCGATCACCCGGCCGATCACCTCGTCGCGGTCGGCGAGGGTGTTGGTCAGCGAGGCGGTGCGCGACAGCAGGCTCTCCACGGTGCCGCCTTCGCCTTCGAGAACCTGGATGATCTCGTACGAGAACTTGTTGATGTCCTTCGGCGTCAGCGCTGTCAGCAGCGGGCGGAACCCGTTGAACAGGAGCGTCAGGTCCAGCGACGGCTCGGTCTGGCTGAGCGGGATGGTGCCGTTCGGCGCGAGCCGGCCGTGCTTGCTGGGGCCTTCGGTGAGCGAGATGTAGCGCTGGCCCACGAGATTGCGGTAGCGGATCTTCGCCTCGACTGTCTTCGGCAGCCTGATGGAGTCGTCGACCACCAACGTGACCTGGCCGAGCCGGTTGTCGACCAGCGCGATGTCGGTGACCTTGCCGACCTGCACCCCGGCGATGCGCACGTCGTCGCCGGCGAGCAGCCCGGCCACGTTGGTGAACCGCGCCTTGTACGTGTGCCCGTCGCCGGCCCCGAAGGTGGTCAGGGTGCTGGCCAGGAACAGCGTCGCCATCGCGGTGATCAGGGTGAAGATGCCCAGCTTGATGAGCGGGCCTACGTAGCCACGTCCTTGTATCGCCACAGTCGCCCCTACCCCACGATCCGGACTGTCGTCGTGGTGCCCCAGATCGCGAGACTGAGGAAGAAGTCAACAATATTGATCGCGACGATCGCCAGCCGCACCGCGCGGCCGACGGCCATCCCGACCCCCGCCGGACCGCCGGACGCGGTGTAACCGTAGTAGCAGTGGATCAGGATCACCAAAACACTGAACACCAGCACCTTGAAGAACGACCACAACACGTCTTCCGGCGGCAGGAACAGGGTGAAGTAGTAGTCGTACGTGCCGGTCGACTGGTCGAAGTAGCTGGTGGCGATCATGCGGGTCGCGGCGTAGCTGGAGAGCAGCGCGATCACGTACAGCGGGATCACCGCGACGAACCCGGCGATCATGCGGGTGGTCACCAGGAAGGGCAGCGACGGCAGGCCCATGACCTCCAGCGCGTCCACCTCCTCGTTGATCCGCATCGCGCCGAGCTGCGCGGTGAAGCCGGCGCCGACTGTCGCCGACAGCGCCAGGCCCGCCACCAGCGGGGAGATCTCGCGGGTGTTGAAGTACGCCGACACGAACCCGGTGAACGCGCTGGAACCGATCTGCTGCAGCGCCTGGTAGCCCTGCAGGCCCACCTCGGTGCCGGTGAAGAAGGTGATGAAGACGATCACGCCGATGGTGCCGCCGATCACCGCGAGCGCGCCGGTGCCGAAGCTCACCTCGGCGAGCAGGCGGAGGACCTCACGCTTGTAGCGGCGGATGGTGCGCGGGGTCCACGCCAGCGACCGGCTGTAGAAGGAGAGCTGATCGCCCAGGTCGTCCAGCATGGAGAGCGGTTTGCGGTAGATCGTGTTCATGTCAGCCACGGTCAACTCCCCTTCTGCGGAACGACCTGGAAGTAGATCGCCACGATGATGAAGTTGACCGCGAACAGCAGCATGAAGGCGAAGACCACGGTCTGGTTCACCGCGTCACCCACGCCTTTGGGACCTCCCTTGGCGTTCATGCCCAGATAGCAGGCGACCAGCGCCGCGATGGCGCCGAAACAGAGCGCTTTGATCTCGCCTGACACGAGGTCGGCGAGTTGGCCGAGAGCCTGGAAGCTGTTGAGGTACGCGCCCGGCGTGCCGCCCTGCATGATCACGTTGAAGAAATAGCCGCCGGCGACGCCCACCACGCTGACCAGGCCGTTGAGCAGCACCGCCACGAACATGCTGGCGATCACCCGGGGCACCACCAGGCGCTGGATCGGGTCGATGCCGAGCACCTGCATCGCGTCCAGCTCTTCCCGGATCTTGCGGGCGCCGAGGTCCGCGCAGATCGCCGACGCGCCGGCCCCGGCGATGATCAGGGCGGTCACGATCGGGCCGGCCTCCCGCACGACGGCCAGGACGCTGGCCGCGCCGGAGAAGGACTGCGCGCCGAGCTGCCGGGTCAGCGAGCCGAGCTGCAGCGAGATCACCGCGCCGAACGGGATCGCGACCAGCGCGGCGGGCAGGATGGACACGCTGGCGATGAACCAGGCCTGCTGCACCAGCTCCCGGAACTGGAAGGGGCGGCGCGGGAACGCCCGGATGGTGTCGAGAGCGAAGGCGAAGAAGCCGCCTGCCTGCGCCAAGCCCGCGGTGACCGGATTGGCCATCGACTAGCCCTCTCTCCGGCGCAGCGTCACCGTGTCCTGGTCGCCGTCGACGGGCTGCGCGTAACGGCTGGAGTACACCGTGCCCTCGTCCGGGACGGTCCAGTCCACGCCCTCGAAGGAGCCGGGCGGCGGCGTGACGCCGTTCTGCCGGCACCACTCGCCCGGTGGCCGCTGGGTACGGCGCGGAAGGCCGTTGGAGGGCGGAAGCTGCACCGGCACCGGGGGCAGCGGCGGGATCTCCTGCCCGGACTCGGCCTCCGCCGCGAGCTCGTCGGCGTCCTTCTCCTCGGCCATCCCGATCGGCCCGACCCGCTGGGCGTTGAGGAACTGCCGGACCACCGGCTCCTCGGAGCAGAGCAACATCTCGCGCGGCCCGAACATCGCCAGGTGCCTGTGGTAAAGCAGGCCGATGTTGTCGGGCAGGGTGCGCGCGGTGTTGATGTCATGGGTGACGATCAGGAACGTCGCCTCGACCTGCTGGTTCAGGTCGACGATCAACTGGTTCAGGTACGCCGTCCGCACCGGGTCCAGGCCGGAGTCCGGTTCGTCGAAGAGGATGATCTCGGGGTCGAGCACCAGCGCGCGGGCCAGACCGGCGCGCTTGCGCATGCCTCCGGAGATCTCACCCGGCAGCTTCTTCTCGGCGCCGAGGAGACCGACCATCTCCATCTTCTCCATGACGATGTCCCGCACCTCGCGCTCGGACTTCTTAGTGTGCTCGCGCAGCGGGAACGCGATGTTGTCGTAGAGGGTCATCGACCCGAAGAGCGCGCCGTCCTGGAACAGCACGCCGAACAGCTTGCGGACCTCGTACAGGTCGTGCTCGGAGAGCTTCGGAAGGTCCTTGTCGCGGATCCAGATCGAGCCCGCCTCGGGCTTGAGCAGCCCGACGAGCGTCTTGAGGAAGACGGACTTGCCGGTGCCGGAAGGGCCGAGCAGCACCGAGATCTCACCCGCGGGAAGGGTGAGGCTCACATCCCCCCAGATCAACTGCCTGCCGAAGGACTTGGTCAGCCCTTCGACGGTCACCTCGACGCCCAACTGGGCTCCTCCCACCGGTAGTTCCCCGGTCGGCCTTGACCGGACACGTTCCTCGCCGACTATCGCCCGCCGCCTTGGCTAAGGGAACCAGAACCTGACTGAGGGGTAAGTTAACCGCTCAGTAACTCAGGATGGAAGACCCTTGCGCGAGTTGCCACACCTCAGTCATGGAATCGAAACGTCGGTCGCTCTACGTTACGCGGATCACAGCACTTGACAAAGCCCCGATATCCGGATATTCCAGATACATGCCACTTTAGTCTGGTGGTAGAAAAGCCGTCGGGGTGACCACCCGTCTCCGGTGGCCACCCCGATCGCCGCGGGAGCGGGAGTTACTTGAGGGTGACGGTCGCGCCCGCGCCCTCGAGCTGCTCCTTCGCCTTCTCGGCAGCCTCCTTGGTCGCCTTCTCGACGACGGTCTTCGGCGCGCCGTCCACCAGGTCCTTGGCCTCCTTCAGGCCGAGGCTGGTCAGGGCGCGCACCTCCTTGATGACCTGGATCTTCTTCTCGCCGGCCGCCTCCAGGACGACGTCGAACTCGTCCTGCTCCTCGACGGCCGGGGCCTCGCCCGCGCCGCCGGCGCCCGGCATCGCCATCGCGGCGACCGGCGCCGCGGCGGTGACGTCGAAGGTCTCCTCGAACTTCTTAACGAACTCAGAGAGCTCGATCAGCGTCATCTCCTTGAACGCCTCGAGCAGGTCGTCGCTGGACAGCTTCGCCATGGTGTTCCTTTCAATGCTCTCCGCGGAATCTCCCGCGGCACGTCGTGTGTCGGGTTCTTTGCTGTGGGTACGGCGCGCGAGGCGCCGCGTGTCCGCGGATCAGGCCTCCGCGGCAGGCGTGGGCGCGCCCTCGGACTCTCGCTTCTCCTGCAGCGCGGCAGCGAGCCGTGCCACCTGGGACAGCGGAGCCTGGAACAGGCCCGCGGCCTTGCTCAGGTTGGCCTGCATCGCCCCTGCCAGCTTCGCCAGCAGCACCTCGCGCGACTCCAGGTCCGCGAGCTTGGTGATCTCGGCGGCGGAGACCGTCTTGCCCTCCATCACCCCACCCTTGATCACCAGGTTCGGATGGTCCTTGGCGAAGTCACGCAGACCCTTGGCGGCCTCCACCGGGTCGCCGGTGACGAACGCCAGCGCGGTGGGGCCGGAGAACAGGTCGTCAAGCCCTTCGATGCCAGCCTCGGCAGCGGCCCGCTTGATGAACGTGTTCTTCGCGACCCGGTACCGGGCGCCCTCGCCGAGCGAACGGCGAAGCTGGGTGATCTGAGTGACGGTCAGACCGCGGTACTCCGTCAGCAGCGTGGCGGACGCTCCCTGGAACCTGTCCACCAGCTCAGCGATCGCGGCGGCCTTGTCCCCGGGAAAGGGCTTGGCCGGATCACGCCTCGCGGACTCAGCATCTGTCGCCATGTTCCTCCTCTCGTGTGCTCAGCTGGACAACTCGCCGAGCACATGGGCGAAGGAACGCCCCTGAAACGAGAGGAGCCCCGGCGCAGGGCGCGCGGGGCTTCGATGGGCGCTCGGACCGCGCGGCTGTGATGATCCGGCGCGGCGGCGCCCTGTCGCTTCCGCTCTCCCTGCGCGGGCCGCCCGCTTCACGCGGAGCCTTCGACCGTGTACGCCACGGTGACCAGCGGTCTTCGGTTGAACCGCAGGCAAGCGTACGCGGTGTGAGTCGCCGACTCCAAATCACCCCTGCCCACCACGCGATCGTGGAGCTTTTCCGTCGTTCTGGAGACGGAAGTGCTCCAAGATCTCCAGGGTGAGGGGCGCTATTGCGGCGGGCGCCCGGCCCACGGGTCGACCGGGGGTGGAGGCGCCGGGGCTGGCCGCACGATCGGGACAGCCTGGGTCACAGCGTTCGTCCCGCCGCTGGGCTGGCTCTGGACGCCGACAGCGTCGGACCGACCCTGCCCCGACGCCCCCGACTCCGGTGACTCGGGCTGGTGTCGCGGCACCGAGACCGAGCCGACAGGGGGCCAACCCGGACCCGCCAGCGCGGGCTGGGCGGGCCAACCCGGACCCGCCGGCTGCTGCGGGACACCCGGGCGTGGCGCGGCTGGCGCCGGAAACCCGCCAGCGGGTTGCGGATACTGCGACCCGGGCTGCGGATACGGCGACCCGGGTTGTGAGTACTGCGAGGGCGGCCCGGGCTGCGGGTACTGCGAGGGCGGTCCAGGTTGCGGGTGCGTCGGGGGCGGCCCGGTCTGTGGGTACGGCTGGCCAGGCTGCTGCGGATACCACGGCCCTGGCGGATACTGCGGGAACATCGGCTGCGGGCCGGGCTGACCCCAGCCGACGCCCACCATCGCCGGATAGCCGGGCGGCACGCCCGCCACCACGACCTGACGGGAACGCCGCGCCAGGTAGATCAGGTACGCGCCCACCAGCAGCACCAGCATCGAGCCGATGAACACCCCGACCACGACCAGCACGCGCCGGTCGCTGCGCTTGGCGGCGGCCCTCGCGGCGGCCTTCTCATCCGACTTGGCCGCCTCAGGCGAAACGAGCGGATGGTGCTTCACGCCCGGGACGTCGCCCTGCAGCGCAGCCAGGGCGTCCACCGCCCCGTAGCCGTACTCCTCGTCGCGGCCGTTGTCGCCCCGGTCCTCAGCGGTGTGGATGAGCCGGTTGACGATGTCGTTGGCGGTGGCTTCCGGGTACGCCTGCCGGACCAGCGCGGCCACCCCGGACACCAGCGCTGTGGCGCCGCTGGTGCCGTCGGCGAGGGCGTACCCGCTGTCGGCGACGCTGGTCGGCACGGCATGCGGCAGGCCCTTCGCCGGAGCGGAGACCACCACCTCCGGGCCATTCGCGGAGCCGTCCCAGAACGCGCCGTTGCGGGTGAGGCCGCTCACCGCGACCACGCCTGGGATCGACGCCGGCTCGGCGACCTTCTTGTCACCGGAGCCGGTGTTGCCAGCAGCCGCGATCAGGACCACGTCCTGGGAGATGGCGTAGTCGATCAACTGTTTCTTCCACGGCGCCTCGACGCTGCGCTCGCCGCCGAGCGAGATGTTCACGATCTTCGCGCCGTTGTCGATCGCCCAGCGGACGCCTTTGTACACGTCTTCGGGGCGGAAGGCGCCGTCGGAGTTCTGCGAGATCTTGACGGGGAGGATCTTCGCCGCGGGCGCCACCCCGAGCACACTGTTGGGCCCCCTGTCGCCTTTGCCGGCGATCAGGCTCGCCATTCCGGTGCCGTGGCCGTCCTTGTCGCCCTGACCCTTGGTCTGCCTCTCGGCCCCGGCGTCTCCGACTTCGCCGCCGTCCAGCACCTGGCCTTCGAGATCCGGGTGGCTGGCGTCGACCCCGGTGTCGACCACGGCGACCGTCACGCCGACCCCGGTCGCGATCTCGTGGGCGTCCTTGACGTGCATCGCACCGAGATGCCAGGACAGCTGCCGGATGGTCTCCTGCGCGGCCGCGGGCGGCGGCTGCCAGAGCACCCCGGCTCCCGCGCCGAGCGCCGCCGCCAACAGCGCGGCGGCCGCGGTCCGCAACAGACCAGGGCCGGTCGCAGGCCACATCCGCCGAACCCGCCGGCGGCTGCCCGGCCGTGTCTGTCCGCCCACGTGTCCTCCACACCCCCGCTTTGACGGCATTGACACCGTAACGTCACCGCGCCAGGCCCCGCAGCACCCCGAGCGGCGGCCTGTGAACGCAATGAGGGGAGCGGCGATCCGCTCCCCTCACTCCACGAGTCTTGCCGGCGCCATGCTCAGGCGGTCTGCGCGCCGGCCTCGTCCTGCGACAGGTCGCGGGTGCGGCTCGGATCGACCGGGATGCCGGGCCCCATTGTCGTGGAGATGGTGACCTTCCTCAGGTACCGGCCCTTGGCCGACGACGGCTTGGCACGCAGCACCTCGTCGAGCACCGCGCCGTAGTTCTCGGCGAGCTGCTGCGCCGAGAAGCTCGCCTTGCCGATGGTCGTGTGCAGGTTCGAGTGCTTGTCCACCCGGAAGGAGATCTTGCCGCCCTTGATGTCCTGCACCGCCTTGGCCACGTCCATGGTCACGGTGCCGGTCTTGGGGTTCGGCATCAGGCCGCGCGGGCCCAGAATCCGCGCGATCCGGCCGACCTTGGCCATCTGGTCCGGTGTGGCGATGGCGGCGTCGAACTCCAGCCAGCCGCCCTGAATCCGCGCGATCAACTCCTCCGCGCCGACCTCGTCAGCCCCCGCGGCGCGCGCCTCCTCGGCCTTCTCTCCGGCGGCGAACACGATCACACGCACCACCTTGCCGGTGCCGTGGGGGAGGTTGACGGTGCCCCGCACCATCTGGTCGGCCTTGCGAGGATCCACACCGAGCCGCATCGCGACCTCGACGGTGGCGTCGAACTTCGCGGGGTTGGTGTCCTTGGCGAGCGTCGTCGCCTCCAGCGGGCCGTACAGCTTGGTCTTGTCGACCTGCTCGGTGACCTTGCGGTAGCTCTTGCTGCGCTTCAT
>WHSM01000339.1 GCA_009380105.1 Micromonosporaceae bacterium | reverse complement strand
CTGTCGTCGGCCCGCCCAGCGTGCCGCTGCCAAGGCCGCAGGGAGCGCCGTGTGCGTTCTTGGCACACAAGCGACCGAGAACGCCGGCAGCGGTGCGCTGGGCGGGCCGAAGATTAAGCTTCGCCTAGGACCTTGTCTAGGAGGCAGTCGGCCTCGTCTTTGGTGCTCTTCTCCGCCAGAGCGACCTCACCGACCAGGATGTCGCGCGCTTTGGCGAGCATGCGCTTCTCCCCTGCGGAGAGGCCACGCTCCCGCTCACGCCGCCACAGGTCACGCACCACCTCTGCGACCTTCAGCGGGTTGCCGGAGGCGAGCTTCTCCAGGTTGGCCTTGTACCGCCGAGACCAGTTGGTGGGCTCTTCGGTGTGGGGCGCACGGAGAACATCGAAGACCTTGTTCAGGCCCTCCTCGCCGACCACTTCGCGGACACCGACGATTTCTGCGTTTTCGGCAGGAACCCGCACCGTCAGGTCGCCTTGCGCGACCTTGAGGACGAGGTACTGCTTCTCCTCGCCTCGAATGGTGCGGGTCTCGATCGCCTCGATAAGTGCGGCCCCGTGGTGGGGGTAGACAACGGTCTCGCCGACACTGAAACCCATAGGTTCGAAACCCCTTTCGCTGTGCTCAGTTTAACACGCGGCACTTCTCGCCGACGAGGCCGTGGCGCGGCAAAACCGCAGGTCAGGGGGTGTGTGAGGCGGTCGTGACAGCTTGACAAACCTGCCCTCTGTCTGATTTTCACGAGCCGGAGAAGCGCAGAGTATTGGCAAGGTGACAATTCGCGGACGCGAGTATGCGGCCTCACCTAGCGCGGGAACCCTCGCTGCGGGACAGTAGAGGGGTGCCCCGCGCGGGTCCGCGCAGGGCGCGTCCGCTCGGCGAGGAGACGTGATGGGCGTCCACAGCGGAGATGACGAGCGTCACCGGAAGCCCGACCAGGACGGCGTCAGCAGCGTGCCGGCGCCGTGGGGCGAGGTCGTGATCCCGGACGACATCGCCGAACTGGCGGACGAAGCCGCCGAAGTGCGCCAGGAGTTGCGCCGGGAACGCCCGCTCCGTCGGATGGGCGGCCGCGACGACACCGGCCCCGGAATCATCGGCCCGCTCCTCGTGGTGCTGCTGACGATGACCATGGCCCTGGTGAGCCTTTTCGGAGGGTTCTGGCCGCGCGTGTCCGCCGAGGACGGAGCCGGCAAGGGAACTCGGCCCGCTGGCGTGCGAACCGTTCCCGACCTCACGCTGAGTGATGCCAACGGGTCAGAGGTCCGACTCCGTGACGCTGGCCCGGCGATCATTCTGAACGTGGGTCGCTGCGCCTGCGCAGACCTGATCGGCAAGTCGGCAGCCGTGGCGGGAGGTAACCGCGTGTCGCTCCTCGTGGTGGGGCAGCCCACCGCTCCCGATCTGGCGCCGATCGTGCGCCAGACGCAACCCGGTCAGGTCCTGGCCCTCGCCGACCCGTCCGGGGCGCTCGCTCGCCGCGTGGTCCCGGACCGGGCGCCCGAGAAGGGCTCCGCGATCGTGATCCTGCTCGGCGGAGACGGATCGATGCGTCAGGTGATGACCGACGTGCGCTCGGCCGAGGAGTTCGCCGCCGGCGCCGCGCAACTGAAGTAGGCCCGGGCGGCCAAAACCAAAGATCCCGCGGTGGTACGAGCGCAGCGCAGTGACTCACGCCCGGAGCAGGACCGCGTACAGGGTCAGGCCCGGGCCGAACGCCATCGCCACGACCGGACCGCCCGTTGGCACGGCGCCCCGGCGCGCCAGTTCGCGCAGCACGAGCAGGACCGTGGCCGACGAGCAGTTGCCGTGGTCACGCAGCACAGCGCCGGAGGCGTCGAGCGCCCCGCGGCCCAGGCCAAGCGACCGCTCAACCACCCTCAGGATGCGCGGCCCGCCCGGGTGCACCGCCCAGCCGGCCACGTCACGCACGCCCAGCCCGTGCCTGCCGAGCAGCTGGCCGATCACCTCAGCGACGTGCGAGCCCAGCACGTCCGGCACGCGAGGAGACAGCCCCATCCGGAACCCCAGGTCGGTGACCTCCCACGTCATGTGGTCCGCGGCTGCGAAGTCGGTGCGGCACACCACGTCCAGCACCTCGAACTCGCCGGCAGGCGGCGGCGAGCCGTCGGGGGCGACCACGACCGCCGCCGCGGCGTCGCTGAACAGAGCGTGCGAGACCACCTGCTCGACCTCATCGGCCGAGAGCACGCCGGTCGGCGGCGGCGACCCGGACGGCTGGACGTGGAGGCTGGTCAGCTCCACGCACAACAGCACCGCGGCCCGGCCGTGGCGTGAGACGTGGTCCACGGCGACGGCCAGCCCCGGCAACGCCGCATAACAGCCCATGTGTCCGACCGACAGCCGATGGACGTCCGCCGGCATGCCAAGGTCGCGGGCCACCGCGACATCCAGCCCGGGCGTCGCGTAGCCCGTGCACGAGCACACGAGCAGCATCCCCACGTCGGACGCCGGCACGCCGGCCTCGGCGAGCGACGCCGCCACGGCCGCCTTCCCCAGCACCGGGGCCTCGGCGGCGTACCGCTGCATGCGCTGACCGGTCGACCATCCGCTGACGTCCTCCACCAGCGGGTTGGCCACGCCGTGCCGGGTCTCGGCGCCCGCCCGCATGAAGATCAACCGCGCGCGCCGGGAGTGCCCGTAGTGGTCGGCGAAGAAGCCCTCCCAGAGATCCTCTTGCCGGACCATCTGGGGATGGCTGACGCCGTACCCGGCGATCGTCACCACCGGGGAGTCTCGCTGTCGGCGTACGGGTCTCCGCCGAGCGCCGCGACGCCGAGCCAGTCGGCGCACACATCGCTCGTCGCCGGCTGCAACGCCCCGCAGCGCGCGTCCCGGAACAGCCGCTCCAGGGCGTTGCCGCGACGGGTCGCCGACGTGCCCGACGCCGCCAGCATCGACGCCGCCACCTCCATCGCGGTGTCGCCGGCGAGCAGTTTCGCCCGCCACACCCACTGGTTCGTCTCCGGCTCGCCCGGGGACTGGTCGACGCGGCGCGCAGCCTCTGTCACGGCCAGTCGCGCCGCCGCTACCGCCGCGTCGGCGCGACCGATTCGCGCTCGTACCAAAGGGAGTTCTGACACACCGCGAGCCGTGACGTGCGCGACCGCCGCGTCGACAGCGGCCTGGGCCACCCCGACGTAGACCGCGGCGTAGCTGGCCACCAGCCATTGCGGCATCACCTGCGCCACCAGCAGCGCCAGGCCCTCCAGCCCGCCGAGCAGCGCCTCCCGCGGCGCCACCACGTCGAGGTGCAGGTCGTGGCTGCCGGTGGCGCGCATGCCCAGCGAGTCCCAGGTCTCCTCGACGGTCAGGCCGTCGCCGGCCGGCACCAGGAACTGCGAGACCTTCGCCGGGTCGTCGGCGGAGCGGGCCGCGACCAGATAGGCGTCGGCGTGCCCCGCCCCGGACACGAACGTCTTGCGCCCCTTGATCCGGTACCCGTCGCCTTCGGCCGTGTACACGGTGGCGAGCTGCGACAGCCGGGACCCGGCGCCGCGCTCGCTCATCGCCACCGCGTACAGGGCGCCGTCCGCGGCGGCCTTCAGGATCCGGTCCCGCTCCTGGAAGAACCAGTCCGGGGCGCCCAGGGCCCGGGCCAGCTCGTCCGGGGTGTGCGCCAACGCGCCGGTGACCGAGGCGTGCATGTTGTAGATCAGCGCGGTGGAGCCGCTGCCGCGCGCCAACTCCAACGCCACCTCGGTGTAGTCGGCGAAGCCCGCCCCGTCCCCGCCCAGCCGTTGCGGCGCCATCAGGCCGAGCAGGCCGGCGTCGCGCAGGTCGGCGAAATCCTCCGCCGGGAAGACGCCGGCCGCGTCGTATCCGCCCGCCCGCTCCGCCAACCGCGGCGCCAGATTCCGCGCCGCCGCAGCCGCCCCTGTCATACGCCCTCCTTGGTTCCGTGCCCTTGGTAGAGAATCGCCGTAGACCAGGTCGGCACCATCCGCACCGCGCCACGCCGGGTTGCCAGCCACCGCAGGAACTGGCCGGGGTGCGGGCGGATGCCGCGCACCGCCAGGCGTACCCCGTGGCGGGCGCATTCAGCCACCACGAGCTTCGGCGGCACGAACAACGCCGGGTCGTGGATCCCTTGTGGAGCCCCGCCCGGCACCCGCTCGGCGATGGTCACGGCCACCAGCCGGGCCAGCCACGTCCGCGCGATGGTGTCCAGCACCAGCAGGCCGCCGGGGCGCAGCAGCCGGCACGCCTCGGCGAGCGCCCGGCGCGGATCCGGCACGTGCTCCAGCAACTCGCCGGCCGACACCACGTCCGCGCAGCCGTCGGCGAGCGGCACGGCTGACGCGTCGCCCCGCACCGGGGTCACACCGTGTCGTCCGGCTTCGGCCAACGCGCTGCTCACCAGGTCGACGCCGACGTGCCGGTAGCCCCGGTCCGCCACGTGGGGAGCGAGCAGGCCGCCGCCGCAGCCGAGGTCCACCAGCACGGCGCCGTCGCGGCTAGCGGGCGGGATCAGCGCCGCCCGGGCGGCCGCCAGCCAGTGCAGCATCGCGAACGCGCCGTCGGGCCGCCACCACTCCCCGACCAGGTCGTCGTACTGACCGAGGTCGTTTCGCGGTCGTGCCGGACGCGCCACGCCTGGAGCCTCGCACAAGTCGGCCGGAGCGGTGAAGCTGTACGCGTGACACGTGCCGGCGCCTGGGCCCTGATCCGGGCCAGCCACCCCGGTCCGAGCCTGGCGATCACCGCGGCCGCCGCGACGCTGGCCGTCAGCGCCGGCGCCCATCCCGGCCGCGCGGCGCTCATCGGCGCCGCCGTCCTCGCCGGGCAGCTCTCCATCGGCTGGAGCAACGACTGGTTCGACGCCGCGCGGGACCGGGCCGCCGGCCGGCGCTCCAAGCCACTCGTCAGCGGGGCGCTGCCGGTGTCTGCG
>WHSM01000426.1 GCA_009380105.1 Micromonosporaceae bacterium | reverse complement strand
CGGTGTCACGGCGCATGTCCGTGATGATCAGGTCGTAGGAGCGCTCATTGAGCCGCGCCATGGCCTCGTCCGTGGAGCGAGCGGTGTCGACGGTCATCCCAAGCCGCCGGAACAGGTGCGTGAGCGCGGAGTTCCCGTCCGAGTTGTCGTCCACCCACAGGATGCGACCGCGCTTGACGATGTGGGCGGCGTGTTCGAGTCGGGAGATCGCAGCCCGGCGCTCGCGAGCTGACGCGGGAGCGCCATCCCGGATCCTCGCAGCCGCCTCGTCGAGCATCTGCTCAGCGAAGGTCGCCTCGAACACCGGCGTTTTGACGTTGCTGAGGCGGCCGAGCTGCGGCAAGATCGCGCGCCGCAAGACCAGGAACACCAAGGCCGCGAACACGACCCAGAGCACCGCTGGGACCGTCCTGACCAGCTCGATCATCACAGCCTCGGACAACCTCAACTCCATCCGACGTCACCGACGGGTCGCAGCGCAGCCTATCGACCAAGCGCCATGCGAACACCCCACGTCGAGCGCCGCGGACGCGAACGCGGCATACGCCGGCGGCAACCGTTCTCGCGCACCCTACTCCAACTTTGATTGCTTGAGTTATGATAACTTCCACAGTCATTCTTGGAGGTATGGTGGACAAGCCGGCAGTGCTCTTCGATCGGGACGCTGAGTGGGCGGACCTGACGCGGTTTGTGCGCAACGCCAGCTCTGGCGCTCAACTGGGCCTGGTGTACGGGCGTCGACGGCAGGGCAAGACGCTGATGCTGGAGCTCCTGGCCGAATCCGCTGGAGGTTTCCTATTCACTGGGGTTGAGCAGGCCGACGCCCAGAACCTCGCGGACCTGTCCGCTGCGTTCACCCGTAACACGGGCGCCGCGTACCCCGTGCGTTTCGACACCTGGGCGCAGGCAGTCGACGCGTTGCTGCGCCTCGGGGAGGACACACCGACACCGCCTCTTGTCGCCTTGGACGAGTTCCCCTACCTGGCAGCGCAGAATCCTGCGCTGCCCTCGATCATTCAGAACGCCCTGAGTCCCCGGGGACGCGCGCGACAGCGGTCACGGACCAGATTGGTGCTGTGCGGCAGCGCGTTGAGCGCCATGCGAGGCCTGCTGTCGGGCTCCGCGCCGTTGCGGGGCCGGGCGACCTTGGACCTCCTCGTCCCACCGTTCGACTACCGCGACGCTGCGGCGTTCTGGGGCCTGCACGGCCAATGGGACACCGCGCTGCGGCTGAATGCTCTCGTCGGCGGCACGCCCGCGTACCTCGACTTCTGCGGCGGCGACACCCCACAGGGTCCCGACGACTTCGACGCCTGGGTGGTGCGCAACCTGCTCAATCCGGCCAGCGCGATGTTCCGCGAGGGACGCATCCTGCTCGCAGAAGAGCCCGGAATTGCCGATCCTGCCCCTTACTACGCGGTGCTGGCAGCCATCGCCAGAGGGCGTACCAGGCGAGGTGAAATCGCCGCTGAGCTGGAAAAGGCACAGGGCGCGATCCACCACCCATTGACGGTGCTGGCCGAGGCGGACCTCATCGAGGGCCAGGACGATGCGTTTCGCGCCAAACGCACGACATTCACCCTTGCGGAGCCAATCCTCCGATTCCACCAGCTCGTCGTACGTCCTCACGAGACCCGCCTCGGGCTCCGGCGGGGAGCCCAGGTGTGGCACGAGATCGCGGACACAGTAGCTTCGCGGATCTATGGGCCACACTTCGAGCATGTCGCGCGTCGCTGGGCGCTGGCGCACGCCGACACGGAGAGCCTCGGCGGCCACGCCAGCCGCGTCCAACGCGCGGTCGTGCAGTGCCGAGACACCACATGCCCGCAGCCTCACCACGAGATCGACCTCGTGGTCACGGAAGCTCGACCCGGAGAAGCCAACGCGGTGCTCGCCATCGGAGAGGCCAAATGGCGCGCACGCCCTGTGGGCATAGGCGAACTCGAACGCCTGTCGCATCTGCGCGACCTGATTCCTGACTTGCCAGCCGGCGTACGACTCCTGGTCTTCAGCCGCAACGGCTTCACACCGCAACTGCGCGAAGCGTCGGCGACCGCCGAAAACATCGAGCTTGTCGACCTGGAACGCCTATACACCGGCTCATGAACCTGTACGTGGGCCAGCGCCCGCAGCGAGTCAGCTTGCTGGTCGGCTCGATGATCCGGGCCAACACCACCTGCCGGAACACCTCATCCCCGCCGGTGGCCGCATCGAAACCGAGCACGTCGAAGGCGCGGCACAGCGCCTCCCACAGGCGCCACATCCGCGACGAGGTGATCTCCAACGGCCCCGAACCAGCCGCCGGTTCCAAGCCGAGGTCCAGCTCACCCTGCCCCGCTGCGAGCCGCTCCGCCGCAGCCGCCTTGAGCGCCACCAGCTCCGCCTCATCGTGCGCCGAGCCCAAGTGCTCGATATCGCGCGACCCACACCGCGAGGAATACACGATCTGGACCGCCGGCGAACGCCACCGCTCGCTGACCTACCGAAAGCGACCCACCGAGACCTGGCTCGGCGCGAGCCTCAGCCCCGCGCGGGCCGGCCACAGGGCAGAATGCCGGTATGCATCCCCTGGTGTCCGAGGCGATGAAGAAGGCGGCCATAGTCTGGCTGACCGTGGGCGAGCGCCGACCGTACCCGGTCTGGTGCCTCTGGATCGACGACGCGCTGCACGTCGTGAGCGAACCTTCCGAGACCACACGTCAGTCCACCGGTGAGCGCCGAGTGGTCTCGGAAGGTTCGCAGAGTCCCGGCGAGCAGGCCGCCCCGGGCCTCGACACCGCGACCACCGCGACCGTGACCGCGCGCGGCGACCACGGCGGGCGGATCGTGAGCTGGCCCGCGGCCGTGAGCCGGGTCGAGCCCGGCGGCGAGCAGTGGGAGCAGGTGGTGCCCCTACTGGCGAGCAAGCGGCTCAATCTGCCGGCGTCCGAGGACACCTCGGCCCGCTGGGCGGCGGACTGCGTCATCAGCCGGCTGGAGCCGGCCGGCGACCCCTCCGAGGCCGGCGAGACGTTGCCCGACAAGTCGCACGCCGCGCCGCCGCCGGAGACCCCGGCGGCCCGCCGCACCGCCAAGCCGTTCCGGCTGCACAAGGTCCGCGGCGCCACCAAGTAGCGGGAGCGGGCATTAGCCGACGAATGGTGGGATGACGATCTCGCCGGACGCCACCGGGATCACGCCGCCCGCCACCGTGGCGCGGGTGACGACGCCGCCCTGGGTGGTCACCGTGCATTCCAACGTGGACGGCCGCCGCAGCTCCACGCCCTGCCTGACCGTGTACGCCGTGAACCCGTCGCCCACCACGAGGCCGGACGCGGCGAGCCAGACCCCGAATCCCAACGCCGCCGAACCGGTGGCCGGATCCTCTGTCACGCCGACCGCCTCGCAGAACACCCGAGCGTGCGCGAGCCGCCGGTCCGGGTCCCAGGCGGACACGCTGACGCCCTGCTGGCCGAGCGCCCGCAGCGCGGCGGCGTCCGGCACCGCCCGCGCGACCGCTTCCGGCGTCACCGCAAGGTAGTAGAAGCTGATGCCGCACCCGGCGACCCGGGGCGGCGGCCCTGCGAAGTCGGACGCGGCGAGCCCCACGGCGGCG
>WHSM01000448.1 GCA_009380105.1 Micromonosporaceae bacterium | reverse complement strand
GTTGCCTACGACGGCCCCGAGGGCGCGCTTGTCGCCGGTGACGGCACGAGCCTGATGTTCCAGCAGATCAACGACTACCACCCGCCCCGCTGGCCGGATCCGGCGCACCCGCAGCAGGCCCACCTCGACCTCCTCGTTGAGGACCTCGACATGGGCCAGGCCTGGGCGCTGGAGCTGGGCGCGCGCCGGCTGAGCGCCGGCGGTGAACGCTTCAGAGTCTTCACCGACCCTGCCGGCCACCCGTTCTGCCTCATCCGATAGGGCACAGTTCCGGTGGATGAGTTTGGGGGAGTGCGTTCGCTGGCAGAGCGAAAGGACTCCACTCCAAATGATCTTGACGGCTTCCTGTCGGGTCGCGGGGGAGGGGCGCGGAATGGTGCTAGCCGATGGGCGGATGCTCGGGAGTGGCCTTTGCTCGACGCTTCGACTCGCGTCGGGGTTCATGACCTTTCGGCGCTGGACCTGGACCCGGGGTGGCTCAGGTCCAGCGCTGCGTGATCATCGCCAGGTCATGTCGATCTGGCGCTCGAAGGTGGCGTAGCCGGCCTGGGCGAAGGCTGCTGCCATTGGCGCGTTGCCGACGTCGGTGGCTGCCCGGATCCGCGGCACGTTTTGCGCTGCGAGCAGGCTCGTGCCTGCGGCCAGCACGTCGTGGACGTAGCCGTGGCCGCGATGCGCCGGCGTCACTGCAAGGTACGCGATGATCGGGTTGTAGCCGTTGTGCGCGGGGATCACGAATCCGACCGGTTCTCCGCCTGGTAGCGTCGCGATCCGCCACCACTCGCGCGGGCTGGCGTAGCGCTCGAGTTCGTTGTGGTACTGCTCCTGCGCGGCCTGACTGGCGGTCATGCGGCTCAGGTCGTCGCGACCGTGCGCGTCGAGAGTGCCGTCCAGCACGAGCGTCATGAGCTCAATGAGCTCGCCCGCGTTTCGAACCGGCCGGAAGGTGAGCCGCCCGCTGAACTCGGGCACGGGCGTGCCGGGGCGCCATTCCAAACGCAGCCGTTCGACGAACAGCTTGGCTCCGACACGTTCGAGTGCGCCCATCCGGTCGTCGACAACCTGCCGGGTGTGTGGGTGGTCGCGCCAGTCCGCGGGGAGGATGCGGCCGTACTCCGGGGGTGTCGCGCCGACGGGGACCACGGCAGGCAGCGCGGTCTTCAGCAACCGCACGCCGTCGTCGGTGTCTGCGGCGATGTCGAAGATGTCCATCAACAGCGGATGCTGGTCCCCGGCGCGCGACCACCATCCGGCCCGGGCCACCACGCGATCACCGCGCAGGGCGAGCCACAGCCATTCCGGTCGGCGGCGACCGGCCGCCAAGTCGCCGCCGAGTTCGTTGTTGAGGACGTAGGGCAACCTGTTGAACAGGTCCAGCTCATCGGGCCCGGTGATCGGGCGCAGGGTCAGGTCATGCTGGTGCAGAGTCAAGGCATTCTCCGTCTGGAGGCGCCCTGCCCGCTCCGGGATCAGCTCAGCTGGTTACCCAGGGAGGACAGGAGCGCGTGGTGTGTGGCGTACATGGCTCAGCCCTCCTTCCTGATAGGTCCGGCCGCCAGTTCTACTCGGCGCGTCCGTTGCCCGCAAACCAATAACCGATCCAACTGGACCTGCTACGCGTTCTCCGCATCGACGTCTGTGACGGCGCACCCGACCTGTGTCTTGCCCGGCACGGCGGGCGACCAGTTCACGCTCACGCCGCTGTGGAATGTCTTGGGCCCGATGAGGCCGGGCCAGCGGTCACGTTCAGTGGGCACCGTGCCTCGTCCGCTCGTGTAGCCGATGAGCGCGCATTTGGCTCGGTGGCGATCAGCAGGGTGGCCGTGGACCTCCTGCTCGATGTGACCTTCGTAGGGTGACCTTCGTAGGCGGCGGCGTCGCCGGCTGGCGTAGCAGCCGACGGGGCTCGGCTCAGAATGCGCTGGCGGCCAGTGTGGAGGCCAGCACGAACCCGAGCGCCGCGACCGTCCAGCGGATGGCTGGTGCTGGTAGACGGCGTGCGAGGATCGGTCCGATCAGGCTCCCTGCGAGCAATCCGCTGGCAAGGACCGCCACCAGGGCCCAGGGCACGACGGCCGCGAATGCCAGCAGCAGGGCGGAGGTGAGGGCGCCGGCGCCGAGGAACATGTTCTTGCAGGCGTTGGCCCTCGGCATGTCGGGAGTAATCAGGATCAGGCTCGCCGCGAGCAGCATCACCCCGGCGCCGGCGCCGAAGTAACCGCCGTAGATCGAGACCAATGCGACCCACACCGCCGCGGCGCCTCCTCGCGCGGTCGAACCGCCCGCGCTGTGCTGGGTCAGGCGGGGCGAGACTAGGAGGATCACGGATCCAGCGGCCACGAGGAACGGCACGACGACATCGAAAGTCGCCGCCGGCGTCACGAGCAGCAGAGAGGTTCCGAGCGCCGCGCCCGCCGCGGCCGCCAAGAGCCCTCGCGGCAACTGGTCCCGCACCGCACGCAGCTCTGGCTGCGAGACCGCCGCTGACGCGGGCCAGCAGATCACCGCAGCCATAAGGCTCGCGATATTCGCCTCCAACGGAGGGACACCGAGCACGAGCAGAGCCGGGAACGACACCAGCGAGGTCATCCCACCGGCGGTGCCGACGATCCCCGCCACGGTCGCCGCCGCCACGAGGAACGCCACCTCCGGCGTCGCCAACCAATCGATCACGTGGTAACTCCTACCCGGATCATCCGGCGGACAACGAGGTGCGGGGACTCTTGAGACGCGGGATCACGCCGGGGCCGCCGACGTCCATCTACGACGCTCCAGAGTTGCACCGACCTCGCAGGTTCGTGCGCCGACGACATGTGTCCGACGGAGCCGCTGTCGGGGCCAAGCGCCCGGATCTGCCGCTGATCGCGGTGAGGCTTGGATCCTTCCGGGGCGCGAGATGATCACGCTCCGTGGGATACCAGTCCGCCGGCCTGAAGCAGTCCGCGCTTGCCGATGAGAGGACATCGCCGGGCCGGGCGAGCGTCGGCGGTGGAACCACAGCCGTCGCGGTTACGGTGAGGCAGTGACCACGAACCAGGATCGGTGGGCACGGTGGGTGTTGCAGCGTCGAGACGCCGGCGATGTCCGGGTACGGCAACGTGGGGCGTCACAGATGGCGGTGTACCGCGCCGGGGTGCTCGACCGCGCCGCCGTCACCGACGGGGATGTGCTGCTGGACGTGGGGACCGGGGACGGGCTGATCGGCTTCGCCGCGCTGGATCGGGTGGGACCCGGCGGGCAGGTCATCTTCAGCGACATCTCCGCTGAACTGCTCGCCGAATGCCGGCGCCGAGCGGACGCCGACGGGCTGCTGGAGCGCTGCCGGTTCGTGCAGGTCGGCGC
>WHSM01000403.1 GCA_009380105.1 Micromonosporaceae bacterium | reverse complement strand
CTCCGCGGTGACGCTGCGCGCCGCCGACCTCTTCGCCGTGGTCGCCATCGCGCTCGTCGCCGCGCCCGGACTCGCGCATCAACTGGCCGGCGTGTGGCCGGCGGTCGCGGCGGCAGTGCTCGGCGCCGCGGCGCTCGGCGGTGGGCTATGGCTGGCGCGCGTGCGACGCGACGGCGCCGCGATCCGGCTCGCGCCGGTCCGCGTGCTGGGTCTGGCGTTCCTCGCGTGGTGCCTGGAGGCTGCGGTGGTCTGGAGGATCGCGGCGGCCGCCGGACACCCGATCTCGGTCGCCGAGGCCATCGCGGTCACGGCCGTGACGATCGTGGCCCAGGCCGTGGCGGTCACACCGGGCGGCTTCGGCTCGTACGAGGCGGCTGCCACGGCGGCGCTGGTCGCCCTCGTGGTCCCCGCGGGGCAGGCGTTCGCGATCGCGCTCACTGCCCACGTGGTGAAGACGGGGTACTCGCTGGTCGTCGGGGGTGTGGCCCTGGCCGCGCCGGCGCCGGCGTACTGGGGCCGGCTGCGGCTGCCGCGCGTCCTGCCGCCCAGGCCGGCCCGCGAGCCGGTTGACCCCGATGCCCCTGTGGTCGCGGTCATCCCCGCGCACAACGAGGAGGAGACCGTCGCCGACGTGGTGGGCTCGCTGCCGCCGACCATCGCCGGCCGGCCGCTGCTGGTGCTGGTGATCGACGACGGGTCGACCGACGCCACGGCCGCGCTCGCGGCAGCCGCTGGCGCCGAGGTGCTCGCCCAGCCCCGCAACCTCGGGCTCGGCGCGGCCGTGCGCCGTGGGCTCGCCGAAGCCGCCGCCCGGAACCCGGCCGCCGTGGTCTACCTGGACGCGGACAACGAGTACTTCGGCGGCGACGCGGAGACGGTCGTCGCGCAGGTGCTGGCAGGCGAGGCCGACTACGTGATCGGCTCCCGGTTCCGGGGCGAGATCGCGCACATGCGCCCGCACCGCAGGCTCGGCAACGTGGTGCTCACCCGGTGGGTGCGGTGGCTGACCCGGCGCCGCGACGTCACCGACGGTCAGAGCGGCTACCGGGCGTTCTCACCCGAGGCCGCGGCCGCCGCCGAGATCATCCACGACTACAACTACGCCCAGGTGCTCACCCTGGACCTGCTGGCGAAGGGCCACGGGTACGCCGAAGTGCCGATCCGGTACCGGTTCCGCCAGACCGGCACATCGTTCATCAAGCTAGGCCGCTACCTACGCAAGGTCATCCCAGCGGTCTACCGTGAACTCAACGCCGCACCCAGGCGATCTTGAAGCGTTATGGGGGGTCTGGGGCCCGCGAGAACTTCAAGATCCACATGGGTCAGTCCTCGACGACGTGCTCCGTGAAGCGTTGCCGGGCCCGCGCCCACTTCTCCGGGCGCCAGGAGCCGTCGCCCAGCGCGTCGACCGCGTCGTAAGCCATCGCGATCGCGTGGTGGGTGTTGTCGTGCACGAACAGCCCGAGCCGGCCGAACGTCGTCGTCCTCGGCAACGTGCCGGCCCACTCGTCCAGGCCGCGCAGGTGCTCGGCGTAACCGGTCTCGTAGACGGGATAGACGAACGGGATCCGCCGTACCTCCACCTCCGAAAGCCGGACCGGTGGCAGGCCGTGCCGGGCGAGCGCGTCGGCGACCAGATCCGCGAGGGCCTCGTCGCTGGCCTGCCACACAGCGTCGTCACGGTCGCAGGGGATCTCGGCGCACAGCACTGTGCGGTCGGCCGGGTCGTCGGCGGAGTCGCGGTAGTTCGCCGGCTCCGAGATCCGGGTGACCGGGGTGTCGGGGTCGGGCAGGTAGTGCGCGTCGTATGCAGTCCAGGGCCGGCCGGCGTGCGCCAGATAGACCAGCACCATCGCCCGGAACCGCAGCCGCCCGGCCGCCTCCAGCACGCCCGGCGGCGGCCCCGGCCGGCAGAGGCGCGCCAGCGCCGGCAGCGGCACTGTCGTGAACAGGTGACCGGCCGTGAACTCGTCGCCGTCGCGCACGCTGACCGTCACCGCGTCGTCGCCGGGCACGATCCGACCGGCCTCGGCGCCGAGGCACAGCTTCGCCCCGGCGGCGACGGCCGCGTCCGCCAGCGCCTCGACGATCTGCCCGAACCCACGGCGCGGGTAGTAGAAGACCCGCCCCTGCCCGGTCCCGCGCCGTCGCAGCATCCGCGCGGCGATCTTCCACGGGGTGTCGGCGGAGACCCGGCGGCGCGCCTGCTCGGCGTCCAGTCGCGCGCCGTCGAGACCCCAGAGCTTTTTCGCGTACGGAGCGTAGAGCGCCTCGTACAGCCCGGGGCCCAGGCTCGCGCGCAGCACCCCGGCGTAGCTGTCATGGCGCTGCCGGCGCAGCGGAGCGGCGAGCGCGTCCAGCCCGACCCGCGCCGTGAGTCCGAGCGGCAGCCGTCGCGCCAGCTCGGCCGGGCGCAGCGGGAACCCCACCCAGCGACCGGCCACGCGCAGCCGGCCGTTGCGGGGCCGGCGCTGCAGGTCGTCGCCGAGCAGGTCGGAGATGTCGCGCATGATGGCGGGCGGCGTGTTCGGGTGCAGCCGGTGGCTGCCATGGTCGACCTGTGCCCCCGCGACAGCAAAGCTGCCCGCCATGCCGCCGACAACCGGCGCGCGGTCCAGGACCACGACGCTGCGCCCCGCCTTCGCGGCACGCCACGCCGCCGCCAGGCCGGCCGGCCCGGCTCCCAGCACCACGAGGTCCGCGCTCGACGCCATGGGCGTCACAGTACGTGAGGCGGTGCCCGTGCTCCGCAGTGGCCAACACCAGGAGAAGCCGGTGCAACCTTCCGTGTGATCGCAACGTGCCACAGGTGCCCCCTGCTCCTCCGGAGGCCCGTCAGGGGGGAGGGCTCCGGGCGAAAACTTCACCCCTCGCACCACTGAGAGGAACAACATGCACCGCACGTTCGGGGCGCTACTCGCGTCCCTCACGCTCGGACTGGTCGGCGTGTTCGCGCTGGCCGGGTCCGCGTCCGCGGCAGAGTTGCCGCACGTCGAAGACTGCGAGACCGCGGCTTTGACCCTGGTCAACCCCCGCGGTTACGCGGTGACGTTCGGGTACCAGAAAGACGCCGGTGACTGGGTCGAGGCGCCCGTGGCGGCCGGCGAGAAGGCGGACGTGTCGCTCGGGTACACCGAGCGGTCCGGTGTCCACACCGTCGCCTACAAGGTGACGAAGTCACCTGAGAGCGACGACCGGGCGGTTGCCGGGTCGGTTGAGGTGGACTGCCTGACCGACGTGACACCGGCCGCACCGACGGCGGTCGACGCGACGTGTGACACCGACCAGGGCGCGATTGTCATCACCCGCACCGAAGGTGTCCGGTACAAGCTGGACGGCAAGCAGATCGGGAAGGGCTCCAACCCTGTGGCGCCGGGCGAGTACGAGGTGACTGCGGTTGCCAGGAAGGGTTACGAGCTGGCCGACGGCGCCGAGTCGTCGTGGACGTTGACTGTCAATCCGGCGGTGGACTGCGAGGGTCCGTCCACCGATCCGTCGACAGACCCGAGCACAGACCCGTCGAGTGAGCCCTCGACGGCCCCGTCGAACGACGTGACCACAGCGCCGGTTGGCAGCGGTGACCTGCCGAGGACCGGTAGCAACGGCTGGCTCGCGTGGGCCGGGGGCCTCGGGGCCGCGTTGGTCGCGTCCGGCGGTGGCCTACTGCTGGTGGCGCGCCGCAGGGGCCTGTTCGGCTGACCCCTCGCGCACAAACGAAAGCCGCTCCGCTCCCTGGCCTCATGGGTTGGGGAGCGGAGCGGTTTGCAGGAGCGAGCGGCACACCGCCGCCCGCCCCGCCCCACGTGTGGCTGACCTGATAGTCCACAGCGGCCAGAGCGGGGAAGAGCTCCCGCAGTGTCGTTCCAGTTCAGCGAAGACGGCAGGCTCACGGCCGTACTCCCGCTTGATCCATGTGGATTCCTTCCCGGTGTGGGCAGAGGATGCCGGTACGGCCCTCGTGCGCGCCGGGAAATCATCGATCGGGCGCAGGCTGTCAGGTGAGGTTCTCGACGT
>WHSM01000176.1 GCA_009380105.1 Micromonosporaceae bacterium | reverse complement strand
CCGATCTCGGCGCAGTCTTTGTGCTTGGCGTTGACGTACCACCGGCTGCCCGGATCGTCACCCACCAACACTGTGCCGAGCCCGGGCACAACCCCGCGCTCGACACGCAGCTTCGCCACCTGCTCCGCCAGCTCGGACTTGATCGTCGCCAGGGTCACCTTGCCGTCCAAGACAGTCGCCGTCACGCCCCGGATCCTCCCATGCCGGCGCACCCGCGGGCACCGAGGCCACGGGCTGCCGCGCGCGTCCGAACGCGGAGGCCGCGACCAGATCGTTGCCGCGCGGACGCGTGGCGGGCGTACTCTCCCGCTGAAACCCTGAGCGCAGGAGGCGCGATTGGAGCCGCACATGCACAACCTGGGCTACGACGCGGGTCAGTCGCGCGCGCGCTCCGAACTGCCGGGCTACGGCGAGCTGCACCGGCTCACCGACTGGACCGGGCCGCTGCTGGAGGTGATCGACCTGCGGGTCGAGTTCCGGACCCGCGACGGCGTGGCGCGCGCGCTCAATGGGGTCTCGTACCAGGTCGAAGCCGGCGAGACCCTCGCGATCCTGGGCGAGTCCGGCTCCGGCAAGAGCGTCAGCGCCCATGCGGTCATGGGTCTGCTGGAGACACCGCCGGCGCACATCACCGGCGGCTCGGTCCGCTACCGGGACCAGGATCTCCTCACCGCGTCGCCTCACGAGCGGCGGCAGATACGCGGCAACGAGATCGCGATGGTCTTCCAGGACGCGCTCTCGGCCCTGAATCCGGTGTTCACGGTGGGTTGGCAGATCGCCGAGTGTCTACGGGTACGCCGCGGCACGAGCAAGGCCGACGCGCTACGCCGCGCCGTGGAGCTGATGGACCTGGTTCACATCCCGGCGGCCAAACAGCGCCTGCACGACTACCCGCACCAGTTCTCCGGAGGGATGCGCCAGCGGGCGATGATCGCGATGGCGCTCGCGCTCGATCCGGCGGTGCTGGTCGCCGACGAGCCGACCACCGCCCTCGACGTGACCGTGCAGGCGCAGATCATGGCGCTGCTGGCCGAGCTGCAACGCGAGCTGAACATGGCGCTGATCCTCATCACCCACGACCTGGGGGTGGTGGCCGACGTGGCCGACCGGATCGCTGTGATGTACGCCGGCCGGATCGTCGAGCACGCCGACGTCTACTCGCTGTACGCGGCGCCGGCGCACCCGTACACAAAAGGGCTGTTGGAGTCGATCCCGCGCCTGGACCACAAGGGGCGCCGGCTGACGTCCATTCCGGGGTCGCCGCCCAGCCTGACGCACATCCCGCCCGGCTGCCCGTTCCACCCGCGCTGCCCGTACGCCCAGCCAGTCTGCCGCGAAGAGTCGCCGCACGACCACCTGCTGCCCGGGGGCCACGGCTCGGGGCGCACCAGCGCATGCCACTTCGCCGAGGACCTGCTCAGCGACGCTCGCTAGTGCGGTGACGGCTGGGAGCCTGACACGCGGAGAGGCGCGACGGCCCACCCGCCGGATGCGGGGGGCCGTCGCGCCCCAACACGGATCAGATCAGTAGATGGACATGACGGGATTGTCCCTCAGGGCCCGCGTCATCGGCTCGTAGTAGGTGATGGGGTTCTGGCCTGGCTGACGGGGGCATTGGCTGACACTCAGGACGCCGCCCGAGGTGAGGCCGAGAGCCGTGCTTCCGTTGAACAGGGGGCCGCCGCTGTCGCCGGGTTCGGCGCACACATCGGTCTTGATCAGACCGGACACGGTGCCTTGCGGGTAGTTGACGGTGGCGTTGATCCCGGTCACATACCCGCGGTGGGTGCCGCTGGTGCTGCCGCTGCGGGCCACGTACTGACCAACGAACGCCGCGCCAGCCTGCTTGATGTCCCTGAGCTGATTGGTGTCGTACAGCCACACCCCGCCGGGCTTCTGCAGGGTGTTGTCATGCCGCACCAGGCCCCAGTCCTTGCCCGGGAAGGTGAAGCCCACGGTGGGGCCCAGTTTCACGCTGTTCTGGTTGTACCAGAGGCCGCCTATCCCGGCGATCTTGGCGCAGTGGCCGGCGGTGAAGAAGAACCGCTTGCCGCTGGCCTTGGTGACGTTGAAGCCGAGCGAGCAGCGGGAGCCGCCGGTGTAGATGGGCTTTCCTCCGGAGATCATGGTCGAGAGCGGTCCGGCAACCCGTTCGACGCGCGCAGCGTCGCCGAACGGCGCCGTGATCCGCCTGATCGAGGCGAGGTCAGCGCCGGTCACGGTGCTGTCGACGGTCACCACCACCTGGTTGTCCTGGGGCTGGACACTCCAGCTGGTGCCGGGGACACGCGCCGAGCGGTCGAGAGCGGTGGTGACCCTGGCCAGGTCGGCGCCGCTGTGGCTGACGCGTTTGGGCGCCGCGCCGACGGCGCGGACCCGCTGCGCGTCCGCGGCGGTGGTGACGGTGACTGCCATGTCACCGGTGCTGGCGTCGCGGTACACGCCAGCGGAGCGGGATCCAAGCCGTTCCGCCACCGCGATCGCGGCTTCCGGGCTGGCGGAAGACGCCGGCGCCGCCTGCGCCGGACTGACGAGCAGGGCGGCGGCGGACAGGCCGGCCGCAGCGGCCAACACGGGCAACCTGAGTGGGATTCTTGTTGGTCTCGCGGAACGTTCCATGGTGTGAGCCATGGCTCACCTCCTCGTGCGCGGGGCTGACACGGGTCGGGCGATGGCAGACACGCCATCGCGATATCACTCCGGGACCGTCCCGTATCGCCAGGCCTGCGGGCATGGATCCTGAACAACGCCGAACACGCTGTGGCGCTGACCGTCACGCTCGGTCAGGCTGACGCGCGCTTGCCTCGCTGTCCTGAGCGAGCTGGGAGCGCATCTCGACGACCTCCGGCACCCCGAGCGCGGAGTACAGCAGCAGCGCCCGCCGCTGGTGGACGCGGGCCGCGATGTGGCCGCCCGTGACGGCCAGCGCCCGGGCCGCGCCGTCGTGGGCGCGGGCCTGCTCGTAGCGGTCGCCGATCCTGCGGGCTGTCGCGATGGCCCGCTGATGTCTGGCGAGGGCCGCAGCAGGTTCGTCCGCGCAGCGGAGGGCCTCGCCCAGCCTGTTGAGGGCTTCGGCGGCCAGATAGTCGTCGTTGGTTTCGCCAGCGATGGCGAGCGCTTGCTCGCCGCAGTCCACCGCTTCAGCCCACCGCTCTGCGCTGCGGAACGTGACACAGAGATCGCTCAGCGCCTTCCCCTCGTAGCCTCGGGGGCCGATCTCCTGGAAAATGGCGACGGCTCGCTGGCCATGAACAAGGGCTTCGGACAGCCGCCCGAGACGTTCGAGTGCTCTGCCCAGGTTGCCCAGCGCGTGCGCTTCGCTGGAGTGGTACCCGGTCTGCCCGGCGATGCGATGCGCCCGCCGGTGGCATTCGAGCGCCTCCGAGAGCCGCCCGAGGCGTTCATAGACCCGGCCCAGGTTGCCCAGCGCGAAGCCCTCGTAGACGCGGTGGCCGAGCTCGCGGACGATCCGCAGCACCCGTTGGGCGCAGTCGACCGCCTCGGGATAGCGCCCCGCCCGTTCCTGGAGGTTTCCCAGGTTGCCCAGGACCCGGGCCTGCCCGACGTGATCGCCCAGCGCCCGAAACAGGTCCAGCGCCTGCTGATCGCAGTCGAGCGCTTCATCGACCCGCCCCAGTTGCGCGTGCACGACACCGAGGCTGGCCAGGGCACGCGCCTGCGCCGCGCGGTCGCCGATCTCGCATGCGAGGTCCAGTGAGCGCCGGTGGCAGTCCAGAGCCTCGGAGCAGCGGCCCTGCCGCCAGCGCACCGCGCCCAGCCTGGCCAGCACCCGGCACCTGTCGGCGAGGTCCGTGCTCCGCAGAGCGCAGTTGAGCAGGGTCTCGGCATCCCGATGATGCGCCCCGGCGTCGAGGTACTCGAACAGGAGGGTGGCCAGCCTGGTGGCGTGGCCGTGCCAGCCGCGGCCGGCGGCGCGGACGCCCGCGGCGACGAGGTTGCCGCGCTCAGCGTCCAGCCACGCGATCGCGGACCTTTGGTCGGTCAACTCTGGCGCCGGGCCGCCCCGGTCGGGGGCGCGCACGGACTGGTCTCGTTCGTGCGGGGCAATGAGATCCATCGCCATGGAGCACACGCGCAATTGATGATCAAGCAGCCGGCGCAGCGCCGCGTCTCGCGCGGCTGGGGGTTCCTCCGCGGCCCGTTCCGCGGCGTACGCCCGGAGCAGGTCGTGAGCGCCGTAGCGGCCTCGGCGCAACGGGTGGATCAGATGAGCGTCGGCGAGGTCACGCAGCATCAGCTGGGCCGCGGCCAGATCGACATCGGCCAACGCGGCCATGGTGTGCTCGTCGAGATCGCGGCCGGGACACAGCCCGATCAACCTGAATGCTCGCGCCGTGTCAGGGCGCAGATTCTGGTACGACCAGCAGAACACGAAGCGGACAGCGGTTCCGGGATCTCCGCCAGCGTCGAACCGGTCGAGGCGGCGCCGGGCGTCGGCGAGTTCCGCGGTCAACTCGGCAAGCCTCGTGCCTGGCCGCCGGTTGACGAGGTCAGCGGCCAGACGCAGCGCCAGCGGCAGCCGGGCGCACCGCTCGGCCAAGACCGCCGCGGCCTCCGGCTCGGCCGCCGCTCGGCCGTCGACCAGCGTCCCGATCAGGTCGACCGCATCATGGCGCGGCAGCAGATCGAGCTCCATGCGGCGGGCGCCATGCCGCGCGACCAGGCCAGCGAGCGCGTTTCGGCTGGTGATCAGGACGAAGCAACCGGGCTCGGCGGGCAGCAGCAGCCGGACCTGGTCCGCGGAGCGGGCGTTGTCGAGCACGACCAGCACCCGCCGGCCGGCCAGCAGTGTGCGGTACCGCGCGGCGAGCTCGGGCTCCCCGCCCGGTATCCGCCGGCCGTCGACGCCGAGGCTGCGTAGGAACCTGGCCAGCGCATCGGCCGGCGAACCCGGGCGACCGGGGCCGAAGCCCTGCAGATCGATGAAGAGGCAGCCGTCTGGAAACCGGTCGCTGACCCGGTGCGCCCACCGGACCGCGAGCGCCGTCTTGCCCACCCCTGCCGTGCCGGCGACCGCCGAGATCAGGCACACGCCGAGCGCCTCGCGGGGCTGTTCGAGGAGCTGGTCGAGCACCGCGAGCTGCTCGGCGCGACCGGTGAACCCAGACACGTCCGGCGGCAGTTCACGCGGCGCCGGATCGCGGTCCCGGGCGCCGCGACGGCGCTCCTCGACACGATCGCGCGCCGTCGCCAGCGCGCCCTGCTCGGTGGTGGTCGCCCCTAACAGACGCACCAGCACGTCGAGCCGATCGGTAGGCGCCAGTGCCTTGCCACTGAGGTACTCAGAGATGGTCCCGTAGGCGTACCCGGAGCGCGCGGCCAACTCGCGGACGGTGAGTTCGGAGTCGTTGTTCCGCCGGGCATGCCGTCGCCGCAATTGCCGCAGCACGGCCGCCAACTCGGGGAGGGTCTCCACACGGCGCACATCGGCGAGGGTGGGGCCGGGAGCCTCGGGCTCCGCCTCACCTGTCATGGCCCTCCCGCCCACGCACACGGCCGAGGGCCTGAGGGTAGCCCAACTCCGGCAGTATCTGCCAGATGGCGCAGCTCCCCCGGAAAAGAGCGACGGTCCACCCACGGGATGCGGGTGGGCCGTCGCGCCCCAACAGGTCAGGTCAGTGGCCGGACATGACGGGATCGTCGGCCAGAGCTTGGACCAGCTATCGCTGCTACCGGCCGGGTGGCTGATGGTCTTGGCATCTGTGCCCGGTCACCTGAGCTGCGCTGACACCGCGACCGCGGTGTAACCGTCAGGGCACCAGGCGATGGAACGGGAGCGTCCGTCCTGATTCACCCAGGCCCCGTACACCCGAGCGTCGGGCGGCATGGGCGTGGGGGGAGCGCAGTCCACCACCACCCGGACCTGTGTGCCCTCGGCAGACGGGTCACAGAGCGCGGCGCCGCCCCGCGGCGTGACGCTGGAGCCGGTGGGGTCGTACAGGAAGTAGGTCTTACAACCCGGCGGGGCGACCTCGTCGGCGACTGCCGGCAGGGCTGAGCCGACCACTAGGCCAACGGTCATCAGGGCGATGGCGACAGCGGACGCAAGCACGCGACGGACCATGTTCACTCCTCTGGCTGCAGTGGTAGGGGACTCAGCGGCAGATCTGGAGATCGGTGGCGCTCCCGGGACTGTCCCACATCTGTCACACCTCCACCATTGGCCCCGAACGATGCCGAACAGCTAAGTGCCACGCGCTGGTGCGCCCGGCGCGCCGGGGCCGGCGGGTCGCCACAACGAGCCCTTGATCATCGCGGCTCTGGGGTCAGTCAGTCGATGCGGGCGCCGTGGGCTGCCGCGAACAGCGCCGCCTGCGCCAGGTCGATGCGGACCTCTGTGAGGTCCACTCCGTGCAGCGGCGCCGCCTCCAGGTTCGCGCCGCGCAGGTCGGCGCCGCGGAGCTTGACGTTGTGCATCCGCGCGTACGCCAGATCTGCGTCCCGCAGGTCCGCCTTGGTCAGGTCGGCCTCGGAGAAGTCGGACTCCCGCAGCTTCAGGCCCCGGAAGTCCACGCCCGACAGATCCTGGCCCCGCATCGACACGTACGACCAGTCGCCCCCGGACACGGTCAGCGGCCGCAGCTCACAGTCCACGAACGCCGACCCGGTCAGCTTGCAGTCGGCCAGCGACGCGCCGAAGAGCACACAGCGCCGCAGCGTGCAGCCGAGGAACGCGCACCGCGTGAGCACGGCCGCGTTCAACCGCACGCCGGTCAGCTCGCACCTGTCGAAGACGCAGCCGGTGAACTCGGCCTCGGAAGCGTCGATCTCGACCAACTCGCAGCGCTCGTGCCGAACCTGATCGAACTCCTGGCACGCCCACTCCTGGTGCGCGATCCGCTCCTCAACAGCCATGGCACCACCCTCGCACACGTCTGTGACAGACAAACGCGGCAAAGGGGGCCGATCCAGCGTGCGAGGTGTGCACGCAAGGCGCGGAGAACGCGGCCAACGGTGCGCTGGGCGGCCGAACTGCCGCGTTCAGTGGAAGAAGTGGCGTGTGCCTGTGAGGTAGAGCGTCACGCCCGCTGCCTTGGCGGCGGCGATGGCCTCCTCGTCGCGCACCGACCCGCCGGGCTGGACCACCGCGCGCACCCCGGCGTCGATGAGCACCTGCAACCCGTCCGGGAACGGGAAGAACGCGTCGGAGGCCGCCACCGAGCCGGCCACCCGCTCCCCCGCCCGGGAGACCGCCAGCCGCGCCGAGTCGACCCGGTTCACCTGGCCCATCCCGACGCCGACCGTCGCTCCGGACGCGGCGAGCAGGATCGCGTTGGACTTCACGGCGCGCACCGCCCGCCACGCGAACTCCAGGTCGGCCAGCGTGTCGGCGTCCGCCGCCTCACCGGCCGCCAGCCGCCAGGCCGAGGGCGAGTCGCCGGGCGCGTCCACCGCGTCCCGGCTCTGCAGCAACAGGCCGCCGGAGATCGGCCGCATCTCGACCCCGCCGCGCGCCGCCGCCGCGGCTCGCAGCAGCCGCACGTTCTTCTTCTGGGTGAGGATCTCGATCGCCTCCGGCGCGAAGTCCGGCGCCACCACCACCTCGGTGAAGACCTCGGCGACCTGCCCCGCCAGCTCGGCCGTGACCGGCTGGTTCGCCGCGATCACCCCGCCGAACGCGGACACCGGGTCGCACTCGTGCGCCCGCCGGTGCGCCTCCGCGATGTCGGCGCCGACCGCGATCCCACACGGGTTGGCGTGCTTGATGATCGCCACGCAGGGCCGCGCGAAGTCGTAGGCAGCCCGGCGCGCGGCGTCCGCGTCGACGTAGTTGTTGTACGACATCTCCTTGCCGTGCAACTGCTCGGCCTGCGCCAGCCCGGGCGATGGCACGTAGCCGGACTCGTAGAGCGCCGCCTGCTGGTGCGGGTTCTCGCCATACCGGAGCGTCGCCTTGCGGTTCCAGGAGCCGCCCAGCCAGGTCGGGAAGCCTTCCGGCGGTGGCGCCAGCACGTTGCCCATCCACGACGCCACCGCCACGTCGTACGTGGCGGTGTGGCGGAACGCGTCGGCCGCGAGCCGCTGCCGCTCGGCCAGCGTGAAGCCGCCGGAGCCGGCCGCGGCGAGCACCTCGGGGTAGCGGGCCGGGTCGGTCACCACCGCGACCGACGCGTGGTTCTTCGCGGCGGCGCGCACCATCGCCGGCCCGCCGATGTCGATCTGCTCGACGCACTCGTCCGGGGCGGCGCCGGACGCGACGGTCTCGGTGAACGGGTAGAGATTCGCCACCAGCAGCTCGAACGGCTCGATGCCGAGCTGGTCGAGCTGCGACGCGTGGGACGGCAGCCGAAGGTCAGCGAGCAGGCCCGCGTGCACGTTCGGGTGCAGCGTCTTCACCCGGCCGTCGAGGCACTCGGGGAACCCGGTCAGCTCCTCCACCCGCGTCACCGGGACGCCGGCCGCCTCGATCTTCGCGGCGGTGGAGCCGGTGGAGACGATCCGCACCCCCGCCTCGGCCAGGCCCCGCGCCAGATCCTGCAGGCCGGTCTTGTCGTACACGCTGATCAGTGCCCGTTGGATCGGGCGGCGAGGGCTGCTCACCGGACAGTGACCTTCCTTCCGTTGACGGTCCAGCCGTGGCGGATCATCCTTCCGACGTACTCGACGAGCTGCTTCTGCTCCGCGGCCTTGATCCGGTCGGTGAGCGTGTGCACGGTGTCGTCGTCTTCGACGGGCACCGCGACCTGGCCGATGATCGCCCCGGTGTCCACGCCCTCGTCCACCACGAACAGGGTCGCCCCGGTGACCTTGACGCCGTACTCCAGGG
>WHSM01000410.1 GCA_009380105.1 Micromonosporaceae bacterium | reverse complement strand
CGTGATCGCGCCTTCGAGTCCGCTCAGCCGGCTGCGGCTGGTCACCACGGCCGCGCAGCCGCGCCCGCCAGGCAGCAGCGGCCGCACCTGCGCCTCGCCGCCGGCGTTGTCCAGCACCACGAGCATCCGCTGGTCGGCCGTGCGGCTGCGAAACAGCTCGCTGCGCTCCTCGGCGGTGTCCGGGATCGCCGACCCGTCGACGCCGAGCCCGCGCAGCAGCCGGCCGAGCGCGTGGGCCACGTCCATCGGCTCCGCGTCGGTGCCGCGTAGATTGAGGACGAGCTGCCCGTCCGGGTAGTACGGACGTAATCGGTGCGCGCAGTGGACCGCCAAGGTGGTCTTTCCCACCCCGGCTTCGCCGGCGACAGCCACCACAGGCACGGCCGTGCTGTCATCGTCGCGATCGGATGTCAGCGGCGCCTCCACCACCTTGATGTGGCGCGCCCGGCCGGTGAAGTCAGCCACGTCCGGGGGCAACTGCGCGGTCGCGCCGGCCAGCCTCCCGCCGCGACCGACGAGGACCGCCGTGGCGGGCGCGTCCAGGCTCGGGTCGCCGGCGAGGATGCCCTGGTGCAGCCGCGCCACCTCCGGCGCCGGCTCGACCGCCAGGTCTTCGACCAGGCGCCGTCGCAGACGCTGGTACGTGTCGAGGGCCTCGGCTCGCCGGCCGGACCGGTGCAGGGCCAACATGAGCTGGGCGCGCAGCCCTTCGCGGAGCGGATGCGTGGCGACCAGCGACTCCAGCTCGGAGATCAGCCCGGCGTGCCGTCCGAGCCGCAGATCCGCCTCGACGCGCTGCTCCACCACGCGCATCCGGCGCTCCTCGATCCGGAGCGCGTGCGTTTGGAGCACGGTCCCGGTCGTGACATCGGCGAACGGGCCGCCCCGCCACAGCCCGAGAGCCTCGCGCAGCGTCGCGGCCGCGGCGGTCACGTCGCCGCCGGCGAGGGCGCTTCCGCCCTGGTGGGCCAGGCGTTCGAACCGGTGCATGTCCAGGTGGTCCGGCTCCACGCGGAGCAGGTAGCCGGACGAGCTGGTGACCAGCACCTGGCCGGGCGCGTCCGGGCCCTGGTCGGGGGCGAGCGCCGCCCGCAGCCGGGCGACGAACACCTGCACCGCGTTGGCGGCCGAACGGGGCTGGCTCTCGCCCCAGAGCTCCTCCATCAACTGGCCGGCGGAGACGGCCTCGTTCGCCCGGACCAGCAGTAGCGCCAGCGTGGTGCGCAGCCGTGGCGCGCTCGGCGTGCACTCGCGGTCGTCGTCGACCGCCGTCAGGGGACCCAGCACGCCGTACCGCATCCGATTGTTATATCGCGATATCTGACCCCCGCGCTGTCGCCTGAATGGTCAGGTAATGAGCGGACAGCGACAGGTGCTTGACTGGAGCGGTGGGACGCCGATGTGGACGCTCCCGGTTGGGGCTACTCCGGCCACGGCCACTACAAACGGCTTCGGGCGTCATGTGCCCGACGCAGATTGCCCGGAGCTTGCCTCGCCAGATGCTCCCACCTAGCCCGCGTGCACTCGCGGCCGTCGTCTACCGCCGTCAGGGGACCGAGCACGCCGTACCGCATCCGATTGTTATGTCGCGATGTCTGAACGCCGCACTGTCGCCAGATGGTCGCGTGCTTGACTGGCGCGGTGACAGCCGTTGACGTGGACGGCCAGATCGACGGCCAGTTGGTCGCCGGTCTGGTCGGCGTGGCGCGGCAGCTCACCCGCCGCGCCGCCGACCCGGTGGTGCTGTCCCGGCGTCCCGGCGATCCGGTGGTTCGGGCAGCCGACGTGGTGGTCAAGGCGCACCCCAGGGACGCCGACCCGCGGGGATTGGAAGGCCGGCTCCGCGTGGCGGCGCTCGACTCCCTGGCCGGGGTGCTGCTGCCGCCGCTGCGGCTGCCGAACGGCTCACTCGTCACCCGCGTCGGCGACAGGCTCGTCTCGGCGTGGCCGGCGGGGGAGCCGGTGGACCCGGACGACCCGGACGCCGCGCCTTGGGAGCAGGCCGCGCGGCTGTTGGCCAGGCTGCATGCCGTGCCTGTCGCTTCCCTCGGGCCGCTGGCCGGTGGCGGGGCGCCCGCTCGGGTGCGGCGGGCCGTGGAACGGATGCGCCGACTGGTGGCCCGGCATCCCGCCGCGGCGGCGGTGCGAGCGGCGTTGGCGACGCTGCCCGGATGGGCCCTCGGGGACGGCGCGGCGCCCAGCGGACGGCCGGTCGGGCTGACGCACGGTGACTGGCACCTCGGCCAGATGGTGCGCCTGCCGGGCAATGACTGGCGCCTGGTCGACGTCGACGACCTGGGACTCGGCGATCCCGCCTGGGATCTGGGCCGGCCCGCCGCCTGGTACGCCGCCGGCCTGCTGCCCCCCGAGGTGTGGGCGCGGTTCCTGGACAGCTACCGCGACTCTGGCGGGATCGCGGTCCCTCGGGACGGCGACCCCTGGCAATCGCTGGATGTGCCGGCGCGCGCCCTCATGACGCAGTCCGCGGCGTTGGCGGTGGCGGCGGCCGGTCGGGAGCGGCGAGACCTGGACGAGGTGGAGCGGGTGCTTGTGGAGACGTGCCGGCGGATCGCCGATCACGGGGTCTGCGCCGGGGCCGGCTGACGTAGGGTTGCGGGCACTACCGGTCCGAGCGGGAGGGTGAGCCGAGAATGCAGTGCCCCAAGTGTGACGGCATGATGCGGACGTACAACCGCGGCGGAGTCCACATTGAGCAGTGCGACAAGTGCCGGGGAGTCTTCCTCGACTACGGTGAGCTGGAGCACCTCAACCAGCTCGAAGGCGCGCCGCCGCCACCACCGCCGGCGGCGGGTTACGGCGCGCCGGGTTGGGGCCACCAGGGCGGCCACGGCCATTACCGCAAGCGCGGCTTCGGCAGGATGCTCTTCTCCTCCTGAGCCGGCGTCACCGGTCCTGGCCGGCGCCGAGGCCGGCGCGGGCTGCTGACCGGCCCCGGACGCGAGCGCGTGGGGCCCCCGGGCGGGAGCCCCACGCTCGGCTTCGCGGTGGTCAGTGGAACCACACGTCGGCCGTGTCGATGGTCGCGGTGCCCGGGCAGAGGAAGCTGCCGCCGGTCTTAATGCCGGTGTAAGGGCCGCCGGAGTAGTGCCGGGTGGTCCCGTCCCGGGTCATGTCGATGCCCTCCGCGCGGTAGCGGCACGAGATGCCCGACTTCGTGACCGTGACGTCGATGGCGTCCGCCGCGGCGGTGCCGGCGGCGTCGTTGAACGTCACCACCGGGTCGTTGTTGAGGACCAGCCCGGTGCCGTCGTTGCAGCCGAGGTTGCCGCCGGGTGGGTTGACCGTGGCGTTGTCGATGGTCAGGGTGTTCGACGGGACGTCGCTTGTGACGGCGTTGGTCCAGCTGCAGACGGTCGAGCCGGCGGTGACGGTGCCGTCGACCAGGCCGGTCGCGGTGGCGTCGGCGGCCTGGGCGGCGGCTGGCGCGACGAACGCTGCGACGATCGCCGACAGGCCGATGAGCTTGGCGATGTGCCTCATGAGTTCCTCCTGAAAGGTCCGCGGCACGATGCCGCTGCGGCGGTGGCGCGGTCGGCCTGGCGTCGTGCGGCGCGCCGCTGCGTCGCGTTGCGGCCTTAGCGGTACGACCACGACAAACCGGATGTGACCCAGGATGGAGGGCTCGCCTATTTGATTACCTGTCCAATAGGGACAGGTTTAGTTACCGCTGGTCAGTTACCAGCCAGTTCACGACCGCATCGGGCGCACCGGCAGGTGTGGTCGGCCCGGCGGTCCGGCATCGTGGCAGGACCGCTCTCCGGGGTCAGCGCGGCCGGCAGCTGCCGCCGGCTGTTGATGTCGAGCTTCCGCATCGCGTTCGCGAGGTGGTACTTGACGGTGCGCGAGGAGAGGAACAACCGGCTCGCGATGTCGCGGTTGGTGTGGCCGGCCGCCGCCAGCGCGGCGATCTCGCGCTCCCGTGGCGAGAGCCGGT
>WHSM01000385.1 GCA_009380105.1 Micromonosporaceae bacterium | reverse complement strand
GCTCGACATCCTCGGCTACGACAAAGTCACCGTCGATGTGATCTCCGGCTCCAGCGCGGGCGGCCTCAACGGCGTGCTCCTCGCCCTCAACCTGGCGTACGGGATGCCCTTCGGCGCCCGGGTGCGGAACCTGTGGCTGGAGCTCGGCGACCTGGAGCAGCTCAGCCGCGAGCCCAGAGAGAAGGCGCCGGTGTCGTTGCTGTACGGCGACGACGACGGCGGCCGTGGCTTCTACGGCCGGCTACGGAACGCGACTCGCACCCTGCTCAAGGAGGCGCCGGCCGGCCACCAGCCGGAGCGCAACATCCGTCTGGTGCTCACCGCGACCCGGCTGCATCCGCGCGGTGTGCGGGTGCACGAGACCCTCGGAGCGCCGCTGCACGCCAGCCAGGCCAAGGCCCACTTCCTGTTCCAGCACCGCGCGGTCAACGGCGGCAGCCCGATCCCCGGCGACTTCGCACCCGATTCCACAGAGCAGGTGTCAGATCTGCTCGCCTACGCCGCTCGTACCACCTCGTCATTCCCGGCCGCGTTCCCGCCCGCGATGATCCGGGTCGACCAGGGCGACGCGCCGTTCCAGGACCGGGACTTCCAAGGCGTCTGCAGCGAGACCGGCGCCGGCGACCACAACGGCGCTGCCGTCGAGCTGATCGATGGCGGCGTGCTCGACAACATTCCCGTGGCCTGGGCCATCCGCGGCATCGCCAGCGCTCCCTCGGAGCGACCCGTCGACCGTTGGCTGGTGTACCTGCAGCCGGTCGAGCCGCAGACCCGGGATGGCTCGGAGACCCCGCCCACACAGCGCCGCGTCACCCGCCTGGTGCGGTTGCTGCTGCAGAGCGCCAGTCGCCGGATGGACAGCGAGTCGCTGCTCGACGACGCCGAGGAGATGCGCGCCGCTGAGGCCACAGTGCGGCACCTGCGAGGCGTGGCGGCGGCCGGCATCCCGTCCGACCCCGAGTCGGTCCTCGGCAACCGGGAGCGGTACGCCGCGTACCGGGAACTGGTCGGCATGGCCGAAGGCGCTCGGTTGGCGCAATTGTTGCAGGAGCCGGGGAGCGTTCTCGGCCCGGACCCGCTTCCGTTGCCGACCGACCGTCCGCTCAAGGAGATGGACCCGCAGGTCGCCGCCGAGGTGGTCCGCGGCCTCGGCGACGCTGCGATCACGTGCCCGCTCGCGCTGCCCGAACGCATGCCTCCAGTGCCCGTGGGGATTCGCACGCCGTTCGGACTCGCACGCACGGTCGCGCTGCTCCTGGACTGGGTGCGCGCCGCCGAGACGTACGACCAACTGAGCCGCCGCTCGTCCCAGGAACTGCGGGACCAGCTGTTCTCCGCCCGACTGGCCGCGGAGCTGCTGGTCGCCGCGCGGGACCGGATGATCCTGCGTCGCTTACGGCACGCACGCGACGCCGCCGACGTGGTCGACATCGCGCGCCGCGCTGCCTGGCGCCTGAACGAGGCCGTGCCCCCGGGTTGGAAGGTCCCGACGGCCGGGACCTGGCGCGACTGGGCAGACCGGCTGCGAGATCTCGCCGAGCAGCCGTTGCCGGACCAGGCGCCGGAGGGCTGGCCGGAGACGGTGTTCGCGCCGTTCTGGGAGGAGCTCGCCGCCATCGGGGTGTCGGTCGGCAAGGCGCTGGATCGGAACCGGCCCGGGCCGCCCGGCTTCGACATGCTGCGCGCCGGCGCCCTCGCCGAGACCTCCGAAGGGCTGGAGTCGGATGGGGCCACGACGATGAGCCGGGCGCTGGCCTCCGCGGAGCTGCTGCTCGGGCCGGTGCGACCGGACCCGTTCACCGAGCCCACCGACATGAAGTTCCACGCCATCACCACGAGTCGGCAGAACCCCGCGGAAGGTCGCGTGTTCGGCGGCCCGCTCGAACCCCACGAACGCGCCGACCGCAAGCTGTCGGGCAACCAACTCATCAACTTCGCGGCGTTCCTCAGCGCCCGCTGGCGTCACACCGACTGGACCTGGGGCCGCCTCGACACCGTGCCGTCGCTGGTGGAGCTCATGCACGCGGACTCCGGGCGCGTGGCCGAGCGGCTGGAGAAGTTCACCGACGACGAGTTGTGGGAACGGCTCAAGCGGTTGTACGTCGCAGACGCCGCCGCAAGCGTCAGCGCCGCCGCGGGCACGTCTCAGGACGCCTCGGCCGACCGACTCGCCACGCGCTGGGCCGAGCTGGGCGTGACTGCCGACGACGCGCGGCGACGCTTCGTCGAGGTGGTGACCGACCGGCTCCAGCAGGAGGTGCTCGCCGAGGAGCTGCCCGTCCTGGTCAAGCTCTCCGACCGCGGCGGCGACCGCGACCTGCCGCCCAGTGAGGACGACCTGACCGAGCTGCCGCCGGTGGACGTCGCCGCGGACGCCGGGCGCATCGCCGACGTCGGAGACGAGACGCTGCGCGTGCTGCTGCGGCGATGGCATGTGAGGCGCACAGCGGTGCGGATCGGGATGGTCGGCTGGCGGGCGGTGCAGCCAGCCGGCGACGGCATCTTCGCGAGGCTGGCGCGGGCGGCGTTCGGCGTGATCAAGCCGGTGGCGCTGATGCCCGCTCTGGCAGCGGTCGCCTCGCCGATTGGCGGGATCACCGCCGGGCTCGGCTCCTGGCTGCTGGTCGCCGCGGTGGCCGGCACCTGGTCCAACCCGGTGATCCAACCGGTGCTGGCGGTCGGGTTCGCGCTGGCGTTCGGGATCGCCGCGTGGCGCCTCTGGGGCGCCAGCGGCTGGACAGCGGCCGCCTCCGCCGCTGCCGGCGCCCTGTTCGCCGTGCTCGGCGGATGGCTGCTGGTCGCGTTGGGCCTCAACCAGCTCTGGGATTCCTCGGCACTGCGGTACGGCGCGATCGTGCTCGGCGCGCTGGCGGCGATCGTGCCGTTCGTGTGGCTGCTCGCCAGTCGGGGTCGAGGGACGAGACTGCTGGGATGGATGCTGCTGTTGCTGCTGGCGGCCGGGGCCCTCGGGGTGGCGCTGTCGACCGTGCCGGACCTCGTCTCGCGGTTGTCAGGCGGGAGGCCGGCCGAGGAGATTCCGCTGAACGGCGCGGTGGGCTGGCTCAGTGGCCCCACACTCGGCCTTTTGACTTTGTACGCGGTGCTGAGCATCCCGGCGTGGCTGCTCACGTACTTCTTCCCGGCAGCTCCCCGCCGCTGAACGCCCTGCCCTGCCCCCGACATGGTGCATACAGTGTGTATGCTTCGACCCATGGCCTACACCTCCATCCGGGTCGCCACTGAGGTACGTGATCGACTCTCAGTCATCGCGGAGCAACGCGGAACGAGTCTCGGCCAACTCCTTGCCGAGCTGGCCGCCGCCACCCCGACCCCTGGCGAGCTCACCGAACGTGGCCGGGCCTGCCAGGAGTTCCTGGAGCGCGAGTACGGGCACGTGGTCACCGACGACGACATCGCAGCGGCCGACGAGTGGCTGCACCGGCACCTGGGCGTGCCGGGATAGTGCATCCGCTGATCCTGGACACCTCGGCGCTGCTGGGTGTGGGTCGGGTGATCTGGCTGTCCCGCCTCCTCGCTGCCACCCACCGCCGACCCGACGTTCCGCTGCTGGTTCCCGCGGCGTGCCTGCTCGTCGCCGGCCAGGAGCGGCCTCACCTCACCAGCCATGTGGGTAGCCTGCCCGCGATTTGCGTGATCGAACTGGCCTACCACCACCTGCTGACGTTCGAACAGTGGCGCTGGCCCGAGCCGGACGCGGCGCACACCGCGAGCATCGCCCTGCCGAGCGCCGAGCATCCTGACGGTGCTCCTGTAGTTACAGACGAGCCGGAGCGATATGAGCCGTGGCCGCATGTCCGCACACTTCCGCTGCACGACTGAGCCCGGGCTTTCTTCGGTACGCCGCCGCTGAGCGCTCGCTCGACGCGTCGCGAGCACGTGCGGTCATAGGCAACAGCCGCAGGTCGCCGGTTCGACTCCGACCGGCGGCTCCACGCGGAGATCGCACTGTCCGGTCTGCTACAGATACCGGGATTCTGCTGGCTGGTCAGGCCACTATGAGGCGCTACACCGTACCCAGAAGGGCATCGTCATGTCAGGGCCCATGCCACCTCGGATTCCTCCGCCTCCGCCCCCGAGGCCGCCGGCCGGCCCGCCACCGGGGATGCCTCCCACGCCCGGATGGCGGCGCTTCGACCCGCCGCCCAGCGGGCGCTCGGGCGGTTGCGGCTGCCTCATCGTCGT
>WHSM01000551.1 GCA_009380105.1 Micromonosporaceae bacterium | reverse complement strand
TCCAGCCGCCGCACCCGCTGGTGCACCGCTGAGACGGATAACCCGACCTTCTCCGCCAGATCGGTGTACGAGAGCCGTCCGTCCCCTGTCAGCGCGGCCACGATGGCGCGGTCGATGTCCTCCACGTGCGGAACGGTACACGGCTGGCAACCGTCGATCTGAGCACATGCGACGCCGGTCAGGCGGGGCCCAGTGGTGTGCCCAAGATCACCCCATTTGGACACTACGGCTACTGGCGCGAGAGCCTCGCCGACCGGGACCTGGAGATCCTGCCGTACGGGCTGCCCGCCCGCGCCGTGTTCCTGGTGCTGGCGTTCACGCTCACCGCGGCAGTGCTGTCACTGACGCCGCGCCGGCGGATGTGGTTCACCGGGTTCGGCGCCCTCACGATGTACGTGTTCCTGCTGCACGGGCTGGTCGTCCGGCTGGCAGAGCAGTTCGGCTGGTACGAGTTCACCGACCGGCTCCTGGACAACCGCGGCGCCTGGGCGCTGAACGCGGTCCTGGCGGTCGTCGGCACGTTCGTGCTCTGCTCCCCCTGGGTGCGCGCCGCCACCAGGTGGGCCGTGGAGCCGAAGCTGGACTGGCTCCTGCTGCGATGGCGCGGCCCCGCGTCCCGCGAGTTGCCGCCGCGCGAGTCACTGCCAGGAACGGACCGTGCCGGCGCGGGCCGGGCGACTGTGGAGGATGTGGCCAGATCAGCCGCGCGCTAGATTGCGGGAGATCACCATCCGTTGGATCTGGTTGGTGCCCTCCACGATCTGGAGCAGCTTCGCCTCCCGCATCCAGCGCTCGACGGGATGGTCGGCCACATAGCCGTACCCGCCGAGGATCTGCACCGCGTCCGTGGCGACCTGCATCGCGGTGTCGGTGGCGAACAGCTTCGCCTGCGCCGCCTGCATGCTGTACGGGCGGCCGGCGTCCCGCAGCCTGGCAGCGGCCAGGGTCGTCGCGCGGGCCGCGCTGACCTTGGTCGCCATGTCGGCGAGCATGAACCCGACGCCCTGGAAACCGATGATCGGCTGGCCGAACTGGTCGCGATCCTTGGCGTACGAGACCGCGTAGTCCAGCGCGGCCTGCGACAGGCCGACCGCGCACGCGGCGATGCCGAGGCGGCCGCTGTCCAGCGCGGACATCGCGATGGTGAAACCGATCCCCTCACCGCCGACGAGCCGGTCGGCCGGCACGCGCGCTCCGTCGAACACGATCTGCGCCACCGGTGAGCCGGTCAGGCCCATCGTCCGCTCCCGCCGCTGCGGCTGGATCCCGGGATTGTCGGCGTCCGCGACCAGGCAGGAGATGCCTTTCGGGCCGGGTACGCCGGTGCGGCAGAAGATGTTGTAGAAGTCGGCGACCCCGGCGTGGGTGATCCACGCCTTGACGCCGTCGACGACGTACTCGTCGCCGTCCTTGACCGCCTTGGCAGCCAGCGACGCCGCGTCCGACCCGCCCTGCGGCTCCGACAGGCAGTACGCCCCGAGCAACTCTCCGCCCAGGAACTCCGGCAGGAACCGTTTCCGCTGCTCATCGCTGCCGAACGCGGCCACCGGATAACAGGCCAGCCCGTGCACCGAGACGGCCTCTGCCATGGTGAGCCAGCGGTACGCGAGCTCCTCCAGCACCTGCAGGTAGACCTCGTACGGCTGTCCCCCGCCGCCGTGCTCCTCCGGGTACGGCAGTCCGAGCAGCCCCGCCTGTCCGAGCGTGCGCAGCACCTCGCGCGGGAACTCGCCCCGGGCTTCGAAGTCGCTGGCCCGCGGCGCCAGCTCGCCGTCGGCGATCTCCCGCGTCAGGCCGAGCAGCGCCTCGGCCTCCTCGCTGGGCAGGAACCGTTCCACCTTCATCATGTGCCCCATCACCTCGACGCCGCTGTCGACGCGGGCGCACGTCACGAGACGCCGCCGCCCGCGACTGCGAGCTTAACGCTCGTTTGGGCCACGGTGGGACGGCGGCCGGCCGCACCTCGCGGGCGCGGCGGGCTATCTGGTGTGCGGTTCCGGCATCCGAGCCTGCCGGAACCGCGACCGGGTCAGGGCGTACGCCGCCACGGCCAGGCCGGCGATCGGGATCCAGAGCGCGTGCCGATAGCCGATCCAGTCGGCGAGCACTCCGCCGATCGGCGCGCCGATCGCGATCATGCCCCAGTTGAGCGAGCGGATCGTGGCGTTCATCCGGCCCTGCAGCCGATCCGGGGTGACCGCCTGCCGGTATCCCAGCGAGTTGGGGCTGTCCGTGCCGATGCCGAGGCCGAACAGGAACTGCGCGGCGCCCAGCACCGCCCAGGCCCCTGCTCCGGACGGCGCCAGGGGCAGCAGCAGCCACGCGAGCGGG
>WHSM01000405.1 GCA_009380105.1 Micromonosporaceae bacterium | reverse complement strand
GGCACCGACCCCGGCGAGATCTGGGTGCGCGGCGCCAACCTGTTCTCCGGGTACTGGCCGGACGGCAGGGACGGCCCCGACGCCGAGGGCTGGTGGCCGACCGCCGACCTGGCATACGCCGACGAGGACGGCGACCTGTTCCTCGTGGACCGGCTGCGGGAGCTGGTGCTGGTCTCCGGGTTCAACGTCTACCCCCGCGAGGTCGAGCATGTGCTCGGCGAGCACCCGGCCGTCGACGAGGCGGCCGCGTTGGGCGCGCCGCATCCGTACACCGGAGAGACTGTGAAGGCGTACGTGGTGCTCAAGCCCGGCGCCGACGTGACGGTGGACGAGCTGATCGCCCACTGCGAGCAGCGCCTGGCGCGCTTCAAGCGCCCCACCGCGATCGTCTTCACCGACGAGCTGCCGCATTCGGTCACCGGAAAGATCCGCAAGTCGCTGCTGCGCGACGGGCTGCCCGAGAGCGTGGGAGGCTCACCGGATGCCGCCACCGCCTGAGGCCGTCAAGGCCGGTGAGCACGTCGTGCAGTTGCTGACGCGGCCCGGCTGCCATCTGTGCGAGCCGGCCAAGGAGGCGATGGCGCGGGTCGCCGCCGTCTCAGGGGTGCGCTGGGAAGAGGTGGACGTGACTGCCGACATCGAACTGGAGCGCGAGTACGGCGACCGCCTCCCGGTGGTGCTGCTCGACGGCAAGGAGCACGGCTACTGGCGCGTCGAGGAAGACCGCCTCCTCCGCGACCTGTCCCCAAGGTAACGAGCCGCCCACTTCCCTCGATGCACAGGGAAATGGGAGGTTCTTTCATGTTTACTCGCCCCGGCCTCGCCTTGACCCGCCTCTGCCTCACCAGCCTTGGCTTCACCGTGCTCGCCGTCGGCCTGTCGGCTCCCGCTCAGGCCCATGAGGAGCGTCCCGCGGAGTTCCCCGACGGAACCGGGTCCGTGCCTGAGTACCGGCCGTACCCGGCGCCCGACCGGCTCGTGGTCTGCCGCCCCGACACCGGGAAGCGGATCGCCTCGTACGCGGGAGAGCTGCGCGCGAAGAACCAGGCACTGCTCGCCGAGTGCGCGTACCACTCCATTCAGGACGCGATCGACGACGTCCAGGTGCGCGACTCCACGATCTACGTGCTGCCCGGGGCGTACACCGAGGACAAGCACGCCGACAAGAAACCGAGCGAGTACTGCGCCAACCTGAGGACCTCCTCCGACAGCCCGCTCGACCACGCCCAGTACATCGGCTCGATGCCGGCCCGCGAAGGCGCTCAAGCCCAAGCCCAAGCCGAGGACCCCGGCCCGATCGCGATCTCGTACGCCGATCAACTGAAGTGCCCGCACAACCTGAACCTGATCGCGATCCTGGGCGACCGCACGCCGGACAATGACAGCATCGCCTGCGACAGCCAGTGGTGCGGCCTGCAGATCGAGGGCACCGGGCGTACCCCTGAGGACGTGGTGGTCGACAACCGCTTCCGGAAGCTGAACGCGATCCGCGCCGACCGCGCCGACGGGGTCTACTTCCGCAACTTCACGGTGCAGCAGGCGGAGTTCAACGCGCTGTACGTGCTGGAGACCGACGGCTTCGTCGCCGAGCACATGACCGCTCGGGCCAACGACGAGTACGGCATCCTCGCCTTCGCCTCCGACCACGGACTGATCCAGCACGTGGACGGCTACTACAACGGCGATTCGGCGATCTACCCCGGCTCGGCCTCGGATCTGAACGCCGACAACCCGAACTTCGAGCCCACCCGGTACGCCGTCGAGATCCGCCACAACAAGATGCACCACAACGCGCTGGGCTACTCCGGCACCGCGGGAAACTCGGTCCACGCGCACCACAACGAGATCTCCGACAACGGCCTCGGGATGGCGACCGACAGCATCTTCCCCGGCCACCCGGGCCTGCCGCAGGACCACGCCCGGTTCAGCCACAACGAGATCTACCGCAACAACGTCAACTACTACCAGAAGTACGTCTTCACCGGGGCCTGCGACAAGCCGTTCGCCGAGCGCGGCTACCTGGACGGCGTGGTCTGCCCGGTGCTGCCGATGCCGGTGGGGACCGGCATCCTGATCGCCGGAGGGAACTTCAACTCCGTCGACAACAACACCATCTACGACAACTGGCGGTACGGCACGATGCAGTTCTGGGCGCCGGCGCCGCTCCGCGACGAGTACGACCCCACGAAGCTGTACGACACCTCGCACCACAACCGCTACCAGAACAACTCGCTCGGCTTCGCGCCCGGTGGGGCCAAAGCGCACAACGGCCTGGACTTCTGGTGGGACGACGAGGGCGCGGGCAACTGCTGGTCTAGCAACACGTCCTCCCACGGCCAGCCCACGTCCAACGCGACGCTGCCCCTGCCGGCGTGCGCGACCGGCGGGTCGGCGTTCACCCCGGGGATGCCGGTGAAGGACGCCGGATTCCTCGGCTGCACCCAGTACAACCGGGACGACCCGACCTGGCGCAAGCCACCGGCCTGCGAATGGCTGGACTCGCCGGAGCGGCCGAGCGGCTCGGAGGCGTACCGGCCGGCTGGGCGGACCACGCCGCTGAACGGGCCCGGGCTCCTCGGCGTCTCCGACGCGCTGGTGCTGGCGCTGCTGGCCGTCGCCTCGCTGGTCGCCGGCCGGCACTGGCGCGACGGACGGAGGCGCAGCGGGCTCCTGCGGCGCGGTGGCAGCGTCCTGTGGCGATGAGCTGGGGCAGGTGGCGCGCCGGCATGGCGACGCGTAGCGGCCGGGCGGCGCTGATCGCGCTGGTCGCGGTGCTGCTGATCGTCGGCGGCGCGGTGTGGCTGGCCGGTCCCCGGCCACTCGGCGCCGCCGGACCGGTGAAGGTCGTCGGCAGCACCGCCGAGGCCAGCTTCGCGATCGGCGACATGACGGTCCGCCAGGTGCGTTATGTGGACCGACGTGAGCTGCGGTACTCGTTCAGGTTGGCCAACCTGAACCTGACCCCGGTGTGGGTGAGCGGGCTGGCGGACGGCAACGCCCGGCCGACGCTGCTGCGGTTGAAGGAAATCTCGCCGTCCGGGTTCCTCTTGGGACCGTACGCCAGCCGCCGGGTCACACTGCGGATGCTGATGACGGACTGCGAGCGCCTGTCGGCCCGCGCCGGGAGCCTGCTGCACTCGGTGCGGATCCAGATGCGGGTGCTCGGCGTGGCCCCCCGCGCCGCGACCGTCGACCTGCCCGAGGCGCTCCGACTCAGCTCAGCCAGGGAAGCGTCCTGCCCCAGAGCCACCTCAAAGAGCCGCTCGCCAGGCTGACCACCCGATCCACAAGCGCGGCGTAGCGCCGCCGAGCCCTCACACTCCAAGACCCTTTCTGGGTACGAAGTGCCGCGGAGCTCTGGTTTCGTACCAGAAGAGCGATCTTGACGCCGGCATGGGCAGCGTCAGTTAGCGGAAATCAGACATTATTGATCCCGGCGAGTAATTGTGAAGCAGGTCACAATCTAGCCAAGCCATCCGTTACAGGGAGTTAGCGCCACTGGGGAAGCAACTCGCCCATTGGCACCATCCATCACCTCGTTAACCAGCCCGAAACATGCCCGCAGGCAGGTGGAACGGCAGTCTCCCGCGACACCGCCGCCACCGCTCCAGAGCCCGCGGACGACCCGCGAGAGGTCGGCACACAGCGTCGCGATCTTTCCCTCGACTGAGACGTACCACACCGAATGTGCTGCTCACAGCGCTCGGCGGCGCTACTAGTCGATCTTGGAGCCTGCTAGCTTTGATTCACATGTCGACTGCAGATCCCTCCCATACCGGGGGCCCCGCCGGTGCGTCGGAAGCGCCGACGTACCAGGCCCCGCAGCCAGAAGACGGCGCGGAGTTGTGGCGGATGGCCCGGGACTCGAAGCGGCTCGACCTCAACTCTCCGTATACGTACCTGCTCTGCGCGTCCCACTTCGCCGGCACCTCCGTGGTGGCGCGCGTGGCGGGCCGCCCCGCTGGATTCGTCTTCGGATACCTGCGGCCGGACGCCCCAGACACCGTGTTCG
>WHSM01000516.1 GCA_009380105.1 Micromonosporaceae bacterium | reverse complement strand
TCACCGCCACGTCGGCGGCGGTGCTGGGGTATTTCGCCCGCCGGCCCTCTGGCGAGACCCTGTGGCGGCGCGCTGTGGCGCCGTCGGCGGCGACGGTGGCGCTGGTGGCGGTCGCCTACCTGGCGCTGCTGCATTTCGCCACTGTGCTCGGCGTGGGCTCCGGCCATCCGCTGCGCTGGGGAGTTCCCGCCGCCTATCTGCTCATCGCTGTGGCCGGGGTGGGCTGGGGGCTCGTGCTGCGCCGTAGTGAGCCGGGGGTGTACGCCTCGATCGGACGAGGAGCCAAGAGCGTCACCAGACCGCCTGCCGCCGAGCAGGTCGCGAACCGTCCCGCCCCGTCGGCGCCGGAGTTGCCCCGATGAGCGCTGTCCAGGTCATGCGGGCGGAGCCCTCCGATGCCGCCGCTGTCGCAGACCTCATCGCGCTCGCGTTCCACCCGCTCCAAGCGGCGAAGTGGTTGGCCCCGGATCCGGCCCAGCGGCTGCGGATGTTGGCCGGTCAGTTCGCGATCCTCGTCGAACACGCGAGAGTTCACGGCACGGTGTGTCGAACCAGCGACGGTGACGGCGTGGCGGTCTGGTTCGACCGCACCCGACCGGTCCCAGAGCCGCCGGACTACCAGTCCCGCCTGGCCGCGGTGTGCGGCGGGGCTGTCGCCAGGTTCACCTTGCTCGACGAGCTGTTCGAGACGCATCACCCGGCGGGCCCGCACCACCATCTGGCCTTTCTCGCAGTCACCCCTGCCGCGCAGGGACGCGGCCTCGGCACGGCGTTGCTGGAGCGCCACCACGCCTACCTCGACGCCAACGGTGTGCCGGCGTACCTGGAAGCCAGCAGCGAGCGGAGCCGCGCCCTGTACGCCAGGCACGGCTACCATCACGACGAGCCGTTCCGGCTGCCGGACGAGACGCCGTTCTGGCCGATGTGGCGTGAGCCGCGGGCCGGTCCCGGGTCCTGAGCGCCTGCCGGCCGGCCGCTGTCACCGGAATCACCTACCTTGGTAAGGACCGGGGAGCCGAACACCCCGTACCGTGGGAGCGAGCCGGACCTGGGAGGCACGCGATGGTCAGCGTGGGCGCGCTGGTGGGGATCTCGCTGGTGGCGTTGGGTCTGGTGCTCACACCTGGACCGAACATGATCTACCTGGTCTCGCGGTCGGTGACGCAGGGTCGCCGCGCCGGCCTGGTCTCACTGCTCGGCGTCGCGGCCGGCTTCGGCGTCTACCTGTTGGCCGCGGTCGCCGGGATCGCGGCCCTCTTCGCGCTGGTCCCCGCCCTGTACACGGCCGTGAAGCTCGCGGGCGCCGCGTACCTGCTGTGGCTGGCGTGGCAGACCGTCCGGCCCGGCGGCGACTCGCCGTTCGAGCCGACGCCGTTGCCAGAGGACCGGGCGCGGCGGCTGTTCGCCATGGGGTTCCTGACCAACCTGCTCAACCCCAAGATCGCCATTTTGTACGTGTCGCTGCTGCCGCAGTTCGTGGACCCGGCCCGTGGCGGCGTCGCGGCGCAGAGCCTGGTGCTCGGCCTGACCCAGATCACGATCGCGCTGACCCTCAACGCCGCGATCGTGCTCACCGCCGGCTCGGTCGCGTCGTTCCTGGGCCGGCGTCCGCTGTGGCTGCGCGCGCAGCGGTACCTGATGGGCACGGTGCTCGCCGGCCTGGCGCTGCGCATCGCGGCCGACCGCTCGCACGCCACGGCGGCCCGTGACGTGTCCGGTCACCCGGGTCCATGCGAAGCGTTCTACGTCGCCGCGGCGTTGTCGGCGAGGGCGTCGATCAGGCGGGTGAGGGAGCCGGCGAGGTTCCACTTCTCAGCCAGCGCCACCACCGCCTCCGGGTCCAGGGGCGCGCTCGGCAGCGTCGGGTCGAGCTGGGGGATCGGCACGTCGCGCGCCACCCGCACCACGGGCGCGGCGGCCGCCAGGTACGGGCCCGCGTCGACCAGCTTCGTCCGCAGCCCCGGCGCGAAACCGGCGTCCGGGTCCTCCAGCGCCGCCAGAATCCCTTCCAGGCTGCCGTGCCGGTTCACCAGGCGGGCGGCGGTCTTGTCGCCGACGCCGGGCACTCCCGGCAACCCGTCGCTCGGGTCGCCGCGCAGCGTGGCGAAGTCCGCATACGCGGCGGCCGGCACCCCGCACCGCCGCAGAATCGCGGCGTCGTCGAGCACGTCCAGCTTGGCCACGCCTTTGCCGGTGTAGAGCACCCTGGTCGGCACGGCGTCGTCGACGAGCTGGAACAGGTCCCGGTCGCCGGTGACGATCTCCACCGGACCCGGGCCGTGTGCGGCGAGCGTGCCGATGACGTCGTCGGCTTCGTACCGCTCGGCGCCGACGGCCTGGATTCCGATCGCGGCCAACACGTCGAGGATCACCGGCACCTGGGGCGACAGCGCGTCCGGCACGCCTTCGGAGCCGTCGAATGCCTCCTGGTCGAGACGGTGCGCCTTGTACGACGGCACCAGCTCCACCCGCCAGGCGGGGCGCCAGTCGAAGTCCAGCGCGCACACCATGCGGTCGGGCTGCCGGGTGCGGATCAGGGTGGCGAGCATGTCCAGGAAACCCCGCACCGCGTTGACGGGTGTGCCGTCCGGCGCGGTCATGGTCTCGGGCACTCCGAAGAACGCGCGGAAGTACAGGCTGGCGGAGTCGACGAGCAGCAGTGGTCGGGTCACGATCCCGAGCTTGCCATGCGCGCCGGGTCCGGCGTCGGCCCGCACGCCGATGTCGCGTC
>WHSM01000550.1 GCA_009380105.1 Micromonosporaceae bacterium | reverse complement strand
TTGGCGGCGTCGATCAGCTCCACGTGGGCGGGTAGCTCGTCGAGCAGCAGCTGCGGCGCCAGCCGGTCGGCGATCACCACGTCGGCGCGGCTGAGCAACCGCCTGCCGCGCACGGTGATCAGCTCGGGATCGCCGGGACCGGCCCCGACGAGCGCCACGCCGGGAACCGGCTTCGGGGACTCCGGGCGCATCAGGCCCGGCCGGTCCGGCTCGCTCTCCCGGCGGTGCGCGGCGTCGAGCGAGCCATCGGCGAGCCGCTCCGCGATCGCGTCGCGCAGCCCGGCGGAGCGACGGGGGTCGCGACCGGCGAGCACCGCCACGGTGAGCTTCTCGTGCCGGGTCACCGCGGGCGTCCAGGCCGTCGCCGCGTGCGCGTCGTCGGCGCGTACACAGAAAATCCGCTGCTCCTCGGCGGCGGCGGAGGCGGCGGCGTTGACGTCGCGGTCGTCGGCCGCCGCGAGCACCAGCCACGCGCCGTCCACGTCCGACGGCTGGAACGCGCGGCGCTCCCATCGGAGCCGGCCGGACTCGGCGAGCCCTTCCAGGCCCGGCCCGGCGGTCGGCGTCACGAGCAGCACGTCGGCTCCGGCGGCCAGCAGCGCGGGCACCCGGCGGCCGGCCACCCCGCCGCCGCCCACCACGACCACGCGGCGACCCTCCAGCCGCAGCCCGAGCGGATACAGGTCGGTCACGGCGACTTCTCCGAGACACCGGCCGCGTCGAACGTGGCCACGTCGCGCAGCACCCGCGCCGCGCTCTGCACGAGCGGCAGCGCCAGCAGCGCTCCGCTGCCCTCCCCCAGCCGCAGCCCCAGGTCGACCAGCGGCTCCAGCCTCAGCGTGCGCAGCGCCACCGCGTGACCGGGCTCGGCGGAGCGGTGCCCCGCCACGCACGCCGCCAGGCAGTCCGGCGCCAGCGCTTTGGCGGCGAGCGCGGCCGCTCCGGCGATGACTCCGTCCAGGATGACCGGGACCCGCGCGGCCGCGGCGGCGAACACGAAGCCCGCCAACGCCGCGTGCTCCAGGCCGCCGAACGCGGCCAGCACCCCGATCGGGTCCGACGGCTCCGGCGCGTGGCGCGCCAACGCCCTGTCCACCACGGAGACCTTGTGCCGCAGCGTCGCGTCGTCGACGCCGGCGCCGCGCCCGGTCACCACGGCAGCGTCGGCGCCGGTGAACGCGGCGATCAGCGCCGCGCTCGCGGTCGTGTTGGCGATCCCCATGTCGCCGGTGAGCAGGGCCCTCGCGCCGCTGTCGGTCAGGGACGCCGCCACCTCGATGCCGACTTCGACGGCGGCCACCGCCTCGTCGCGGGTCAGCGCCGGGCCCGCCGTCATGTCGCGTGTGCCGGCCCGCACCTTGCGCGGCAGCAGGCCGGGCGCCTCGTCGAGCGTCGCGGCGACGCCCACGTCGACCACCACGACGCTGGCCCCGACCTGGGCGGCGAACGCGTTCACCACGGCGCCTCCGGCGAGGAAGTTCTGCACCATCTGCGTGGTGACCTCCTGCGGCCACGGGGTGACGCCCTGCGCGTGCACGCCGTGGTCGCCGGCGAAGACCGCCACCGCCGCGGGCTCGGGAAGCGGCGGCGGGCAGGTTCCCGCGAGGCCCGCCAGGCGTGCCCCGAGATCCTCCAGCGGCCCGAGGGAGCCGGGCGGCTTGGTGAGCCTGCGCTGCCGCTCGGCCGCCTGAGCGACAGCGGCCGGATCCAGCGGACGGATCGCGGCCAGGGTCTGGTCAAGCAGCCTCATCGGGCTCCTCCCACAGGGTCGGCAATCACAGCATCGGGCGTGGCCGGCGTCGTTGTCAGCACTTCGGCCAGCACAGCGACGAACGCCTCGGACGTGGCCGGGTCGCGCACGGCGACCCGCAGCCACTCCGGCCCGAGCCCCGGGAAGGTGTCGCCGCGGCGCACGGCGTACCCCCGCAAGCGAAGCTCGTGACGCACCTGGCCGGCGCGCGGCAGGCGCAGGAGCACGAAGGAGCTGGCGGGTTCTGCCCCCACCTCGACGCCGGGCAAGTCACGCAGCAGCCGCACCAGGCGCCGCCGATCGGCAGCGAGCCCCTCCGCGATCCGCCGTTCGGCGGCCGCGGCCTCCGTCGTGGCACAGGCCTCCGCGGCCGCCAGGGCGGGCGTCGACACAGGCCACAGCGGTTGTACGGCCGAGAAGCGGGCCACTGACGACGGCTCGGCGAGCAGGTAGCCGATCCGCAGGCCGGCCAGCCCCAGGTCTTGGTGAGGCTGCGCACGACCACCAGCCCGGGCAGGTCGCGACGGCTCGCCAGGGACTCCGGCTCACCGGGGACGGTGTCGGCGAACGCCTCGTCGACGAC
>WHSM01000217.1 GCA_009380105.1 Micromonosporaceae bacterium | reverse complement strand
TACGCCGGGCAGCGCGACTTCTGCGTCGGCACCTCGATCTCGGGGCGTCACCAGGTGGAGCTGGAACCACTGGTCGGACTGTTCTCCAACACCATCGTGCTGCGGGCCGACCTGTCCGGCGCCCCGACCTTCCGGGAGCTGGTGCGCCGTACCCGCGCCACTGCCCTGGAGGCGTTCGGCCACCAGGACATCCCGTTCGAGCAGTTGCTGACGGAGCTGCAGGTGGAGCGCGACCTGAGCCGCAGCCCGATCTTCGACGTGATGTTCACCGTCCAGAACTTCACCACCGGCGGCGGCTTCGCCCCCGAGGGCCTCGCGGTGACCCAGTTCGAGGCGGGGATCGAGCAGGCCAAGTACGACCTCGCCGTCGAACTCTGGACCACCGGTGACGCGCTGTCCGCCCAGTTCAACTACAACACCGACCTCTACGACGGGGTGACCGCGGAGCGGATGGCCGGCCACTACCGGCGCCTGCTGCGAGCTGCCGTCGCGGCCCCGGACACCCCGATGGCGGCGCTTCCGCTGCTGAGCTCCGCGGAGCGGGAACGGCTGCTGGTGGAGTGGAACGACACCGGTTGCCCGCTCCCGGACGACTCCCCCGTCTCGGCCGCCGTCGAGGAGCAGGCCCGCAGCCGGCCCGACGCCGTCGCGGTGGTCGCCGGGGACCGGGCGTACTCGTACGCGGAGCTGGTCGCCGCCGGGCGGGAGGTAGCGGCGCGACTGCGTGCCGCCGGAGTGGGCCAAGGCGACCTGGTCGGCCTCTGCGCGCCCCGAAGCTTCGCGGCGGTGGCGGGGATGCTCGGCGTCTGGCTGGCCAGGGCGGCGTACGTGCCACTGGACGTCAGCCATCCCGAGGAGCGGCTCCGGTTCCTGACCGGGGACTGCGGCGCCCGGGTGCTGCTGACTGTCGACGGGCTGCGGGACCGGCTCGGGTGGTTCGCCGGCGACGTGCTGACCCTCGACGACCCGAGCGGCCCGAGCGGCCCGGACGGCCCGCCGCCGGCCCCGGACCCGACCCCTGAGCAGGCGGCCGGGACCGGTGCCGACCTGGCGTACGTCATCTACACCTCGGGCTCGACCGGCATCCCGAAAGGGGTGGCCGTCGAGCACCGGTCGGTGCGCAACCTGCTCGACTCGATGCGCGGGATCCTCGACGCCGGCCCCGACGACGTGTGGCTCGGCCTGACCTCGCTGTCATTTGACATCTCCACGCTGGAGCTGATGCTGCCGCTGTGCACCGGCGGCCGGACAGTGCTGGTCCCGGACCGGGACGTCGCCGACGGACGGGCGCTCGCCACGCTGGTGCGTGGGCACGGCGTCACCCACGTCCAGGCGACGCCGTCGAGCTGGCAGTTGCTGGTCGAGGCGGACTTCACCGCGCCGGCCGTGGTCGCGCTGTCCGGCGGCGAGACCCTGCCGGCGCCGTTGGCCGCCGAGATCTGCGGCCGGGTGAAGCGGCTCTACAACGTGTACGGACCCACCGAGACCACCATCTGGTCCACCGTGGCCGAGATCCCCGACGGGGCCGGGACGGCGCCGATCGGCCGGCCGCTCGGCAACACCCGGTGCTACGTGCTCGACGAGTCCGGGAACCCGGTGCCGGTCGGGGTGCCGGGCGAGCTGCTGATCGGCGGCGCGGGCCTGGCCCGGGGCTACCCGGGGCGGCCGGGCCTGACGGCGCAGCGGTTCGCCCCGGACCCGTACGGCCCGCCGGGGGCTCGGTTGTACCGCACTGGGGACCGGGTGCGGTGGCGCGCCGACGGCCAGCTCGAGCACATCGGCCGCTGGGACAACCAGGTGAAGCTGCGCGGCCACCGGATCGAGCTCGGAGAGATCGAGTCCGTCCTGATAGCCCTGCCGGACGTGGCCCGCGCCGCCGTGGTGGTGCGCGAGGACGTGCCCGGCGACCGGAAGCTGGTGGGCTACCTTGCCGCGGCGGGCGGTGAGCCAGACGTGGAGCGGCTCCGCCGCGACCTCGCCGCCCGGCTGCCGTCGCACCTGGTGCCGTCGGCCCTGGTGCTGCTCGACGCGCTGCCGACGACGCCCAACGGCAAACTCGACCGGTCCGCGCTACCGGCCCCTGCCCGGGACCGGGACGTGCCGCGGCGGGACACCTGTGACCCGGTTGCCGAAGCGGTTGCCCGGATCTGGTGCGAGGTGCTCGGGCTGGACCACGTGGGGCCCGACGAGGATCTCTTCGACCTCGGCGGCCACTCGCTCACGATCACCCAGATCGCGGCCCGGATCCGCGACCGGCTCGGCGCGGACGTGCCGCTGCATGTCTTCTACGACGAGTCGACCGTGTCCGCGATCGCAGCGGCCGTACGGCGGATCCGGCGATGACCGCCGGGCCGGCGACCGCGCCGCTGTCGGCCGACCAGCGGCCGATCTGGTTCTTCGACCAGCTCAGCGGCGGTGACGCGACGTTCAACATGGCGCTGGCGTTCCGCCTGTCCGGCACGCTCGACGTGGCGGCGCTGGAGGCGGCGCTGCACGACGTCGCATCGCGCCACGACAGCCTGCGGACCACGTTCCGGCTGGTCGGCGACGAGGTGGTGCAGCAGGTGCACGCCGACCTGCCACCGAGCATCAGCCACGTCGACCTGAGCGCCGAGCCCGCTGCTGCCCGCGAGGAGGCGGCCCGGTCGGCAGTGGCCGCGCACACCAACCGGCCGTTCAACCTCGAAGCGGGGCCGTTGCTGCGTGCAATGGTGGTCCGGCTCGGCCCGGAGGAGCACATCCTGGCGGTCGCCGTGCACCACGTCGTCGCGGACGGCTGGTCGCTGGGGGTGTTCTCCCGGGAGCTCGCGGCGTTCTACTCCGCCCGGGTACGCGGCGAGCCGCCGCCGCTGCCGCCGCTGCCGCTCCAGTACCCGCAGTACGCCCGGCGCCCGCAGGACGCCACGGCGGCGCGGGATGCGTACCGCCACTGGCGGGAACGGCTGGCCGCCGCGCCCGTCCTGGACCTGGCGACCGACCGGCCGCGCCCGGCGGTGCGGACCGCCAATGGCGATGTCCGCTACCGCACTCTCGACCACGCCCTGCTGACCAGAATCGACGACCTGGCCAGGCGCAGCAGGTGCACCCGCTTCATGGTGTTGGCGGCGGCGTTCCAGGTGCTGCTCGGCGGCTACTCCGGACAGACCGACGTCTGTGTCGGCACCCAGCTCGCGGGGCGTGCCCACGAGGACCTGGAGCCGATGATCGGCATGTTCACGCACACCGCGGTGCTGCGTGCCGACCTGGCCGACGATCCGGGGTTCCGGGAGCACCTGACGCGCACCCGGCGGGACCTGCTGGCCGCGATGGCGCACCCCGAGGTCCCGTACGAGCGGTTGCTCGGGGAGCTGAACGTGACCCGGGACCCGGCCCGGGGCGCGTTCTTCGATGTGATGTTCGTGCTGCAGGAGTTCGGCGGCGGTGACCTGGAGCTGCCCGGCCTGCGGGTGACGCCGGTGGATCCCCGGATCTCGGTGGCGAAACTGGACCTGATCGTGGAGGCGTGGCAGGTCCCGGACGGGCTGCAACTCAGCTTCGCGTACAACACCGACCTCTGGCACGCCGCGACTGTCGACCGGATGGCCGGGCACTTCGGCAACCTGTTGCAGGCGATCGCGGCGGACCCGGACGCCCGGCTCTCGGCGCTGTCGCTGCTCGACTCCGACGAGGAACGCCGGCTCGACGCCTGGGCGGAAGCGGACGCCGCTGCCCGCGCAGCCGCGACGGCGCCGGAGCTGGTGGCGGCGCGGGCGCGGCGCGACGGCGACCGGGTGGCGGTGCGGCACGGCGACCACGAGCTGCGGTACGCCGAACTGGAGTCCCGGGCCGGGACTCTCGCGGCCCGGTTACGCGGACACGGGGTCCGCGCCGGCGACGTCGTCGCGGTCTGCCTGGACCGCTCGGTCGAGCTGGTGGTGGCGCTGCTCGGGATCTGGAAGGCGGGCGCGGCGTACCTGCCGCTGGAGCCGGGGCCGGCGACGGACCGGACGGCCTTCATGGTCGAGGACAGCGGCGCGCGCCTGCTGCTCACCCGGCGTTCCGAGGCCGCTGGCGTCGGCGAATCGCCGATCCCGGTGATCTGCCTGGACGGCGAGGCCGACCCAGCCGCCACCCCGGCCGCGCCCGGACCGCTCCGGGAACCCGGGCCGGAAGCCTCGGACCTGGCGTACGTGATCTACACGTCCGGGTCGACGGGGCGGCCGAAGGGTGTCGCGGTCAGCCACGGGGCGCTCGCCGCCCGGGTCGCCTGGATGCGGCGCCACTACGAGATCACCGCCGCCGACCGGGTGCTCCAGTTCGCCGCGCCGAGCTTCGACACCCACGCCGAGGAGCTGTACCCGTGCCTGACCGCCGGCGCCACTCTGGTGGCGCCCACGGTGGACAGCGCGCTGCTGCCGGAGTTCCTGGCGGCGCCGGACGCCGCGGACGTGACGGTGCTGGACCTGCCTACGCCGTACTGGCAGGAGCTGGTGCTGACCGGGCAGCTCCCGGAGCTGCCGCCGGCGCTTCGGCTGCTGGTCCTCGGCGCCGACCAGGTCGACCCCGGCGCGTTGACCCGCTGGCATGAGCGGTACGGCGACCGGGTCCGGGTGCTCAACACGTACGGGCCGACCGAGACCACGATCGTCGCCACCTGCGCCGAGCTGAGCCCCGGCGACGCGGGAGCCGCCAGGCCTCCGATCGGGCGTCCGGTGGCCGGCGCCCGCTGCCACGTCGTCGACCGGCGCCTGAACCGGGCGCCCGTCGGGGTGCCGGGCGAGTTGCTGATCGGCGGCGCCGGACTCGCCCACGGGTACCACGGCGACCCGCGGCTGACCGCGCGCCGGTTCGTGCCGGATCCGTACGGGCCGCCGGGGGCGCGGCTGTACCGCACCGGGGACCGGGTGCGGTGGCGCGCCGATGGCCAGCTGGAGTTCCTCGGCCGGTACGACGACCAGGTGAAGCTCCGCGGCTACCGGGTCGAACCCGGCGAGGTCACCGCCGCCCTGCTCGCCGATCCGCGGGTGCGCCAGGCCGCCGCGGTGGTGCGGGAGGACACCACCGGCGACCGCAGGCTGGTCGGCTACCTGGTCACCGACCCGGCCGACAGACCGCTGGCGGAGATCCGAGCCGGACTGGAACGCAGGCTGCCCAGCCACCTCGTGCCGTCGGCGCTGGTGCGCCTCGACCGGCTGCCGCTGACCCCGACCGGCAAGCTCGACCGCGCGGCGTTGCCCAGGCCCGAGCGGGACGACCTGGCAGACGTCGCGCCGACGCCGCCGCGCACCGACGCGGAGAAGCTGGTGGCCGAGATCTGGGCCGATGTGCTCGGTCTGCCAGCGGTCGGCGTGCACGACGACTTCTTCGCGCTGGGCGGTCACTCGCTGCTCGCCACCACGATGATCGGCCGCCTGTCGGCCGCGGTCGGGTTGTCACTGCCGTTGCGGACGGTGTTCACCGAACGCACCGTGGCCGGGCTGGCCGCGGTGGTCGAGGAGCTGCTGGTCGCCGAGATCGCGGCGCTCTCCGAGGCCGAGGCCGACCAGTTGCTCCGGGACGGACGGAGGTGACGGGCGTGGCTGTGCGGGCAGACGCCGACCGCCGCGACCCGTTGACCGGGCGCCGGCTGGTCGCCCTGGACTTCGACGGCACCGTGATAGGTCCCGACGGCGCCGTGTCGGCGCGTACCGTCCGGGCGGTCAAGGCGGTGCTGGCCAGCGGCGTCGAGGTGGTGCCGGTGACGGCTCGGATGCCGGGCGCCGTGCTGCATCCGGGGTTGCGGCTGGGCATCCGCGGCGAGGCGATCTGCGCCTCGGGCGCGGCCCGGGTCGACCTGCGCACCGGCCGCCTGACCTGGCGACGACCGCTGTCACCGGAGCTGGCGGCCGAGCTCGCCGGGCGGGTGCGCGCGGCATGCCTGGAAGCCGCGTTCGGGTGGGTGCACGAGGCGGGGGTCACGGTGGAGGACGGGTATCCGTACCCGCACCCGGATCGGGTCGTGGGCCGGATCGGCGCGCTGACCCAGCCGGTGGTGGCGCTGTTCGCGCGGTGTGACGCCGCATGTCGGGGCCGGTTCGCAGAGCAGGTCCGTGGCGCCGTCGCCGGCCTCGCGGACCTCGGCGCCTGCGGCGCCGGCTACGCCGAGGTGGTGCGCCGCGGCGTCTGCAAGCTCGCCGCGCTGCGGGAGCTGTGCGCCGACCGCGGGGTGCCCAGTGGCGAGGTGCTGGCCTTCGGCGACGGCGCCGCGGACGCCCCGATGCTGCGCTGGGCCGGGCACGGCGTCGCGGTCGGCGACGGCGTGCCGGAGGCGTTGCGGGCGGCCGACCGGGTTGCCGCCGGATGCGCCGACGACGGCGTCGCGGCGGTGCTCGAAGAATTCGTGGAGGTGAACCGATGACCACGGCGACCTGGGCGGCGAGACCACCGCTGACGCCGATTCCCCGAGACGGGGCGCTGCCCGTGTCGCACACCCAGCGGGAGCGGCTGGAGACCGGCCGGCACATCTACCTGCCGAACAACACCGTCACCATCTCGCTGCGCTTCGACGGGCCGTTCGACCTGGAGCTGCTGTCCCGGGCGGTCACGGCAATGGCAGCCCGGCACGAGGCGCTGCGGGTGGTGTTCCCGAGCGACCGCGCCGCCGCACTCGTCGAACCCGCTGAATGCCTGCGGGTCGCTGAGGTCGGGCGGGAGCACCCGGACCGGTACGCCGCCGCGGTCGACCTGCTCAGCGCCGACGCCCAGACGCCGTTCGACCTCGCTGCCGGCCCGCTGTTCCGGTGCCTGGCGGTACGGGTGGACGAGGCCACCCACCTGCTCGGGATCGCGATCGACCACGTGATCGCCGACGGCTGGTCGTGCAACCTGCTGGTGCGCGACCTGCTCGGGGCATACGAGGCGCTCCGCCACGGCGAAGCGCCGGAGCTGCCGCCGCTGCCGGTGCAGCACCTGGACTTCGTGGCCTGGGAGCTGGCGTACCTGGCCGGGGGCGCCCGGGAGCGGCTGCTCGACTACTGGCGTGCCGCGCTCGCGGGGACCGACCCGATCCCGGACTCGGGGCTGGCAGACGCGTCGGTCCCGGCGGACGCGCCGGCACGGCTGGAACGGGTGCGGAACCCGCTCGCCGACGGGTTCCGGCAGCGCCTGACCCGATTCGCGGCGGCGTGCCGCACCACCCCTTACACCGTGTTGTCGGCGGCGCTCGCGGCGGCGGTGCTCACGCAGCGCCGGGCGGACGAGGCCGCGTCAGGTGACGACGTCGCGCTGTTCGTGTCGCTCAGCAACCGCACGCACGCGGCGGCGCAGGACGCGTTCGGCTACTTCGCCACCCCGGGGACGCTGCGTACCGACCTGTCCGGCGACCCGGATTTCACCGAGTTGGTACGCCGCCAGGCGCAGACCGTCTCCGGCGCGCTCCGGCACCAGGAACTGCCGCACGCGGTGATCGTCCGG
>WHSM01000609.1 GCA_009380105.1 Micromonosporaceae bacterium | reverse complement strand
CCACCGAAAGGTGTGGAGATCACCCACGACAACGTGCGCGCCGAGATCGAGGCGATCCTGGACACGGTGCGGATCGACGAGAACGACGGCACCGCGTCGTACCTGCCGACCGCGCACATCGCCGACCGGGTCGCGAGCCACTACCTGAACCTGGCCACCGGCATGCGACTGACCCTGGTCGCCGATCCGCGCACGATCGCCGCCGCCCTGCCGGACGCCCGGCCCTCGGTGTTCTTCGGCGTGCCACGCGTGTGGCAGAAGATCAAGGCCGGCATCGAGGCGAAGCTGGCCGCCGAGTCGGACGACCGCAAACGCAAGATCGCGCTCTGGGCTGTCGGAGTGGGCCGCGAGGCCGCCAGGCGCAACCTCGCCGGGCAGTCCCTCGGGCTCGGCCTCACCGTCAAGCACCGGCTGGCTGACAAGCTGGTCCTGTCCAAGCTGCGCCACGCGCTCGGCATGGACCGGATCCGGTGGGCGGCGTCCGGGGCGGCCGCGATCCCCGTGGACACGCTGGAGTTCTTCTTCGGCGTGGGCGTTCCGGTGTATGAGGTCTGGGGCATGTCCGAGACCACCGGCGCCGCGACGGCGAACCACCCCGGCGGGGTCAAGCTGGGCACCGTGGGGAAGCCCTACCTCGGCGTGGAGTGCAAGCTCGCCGAGGACGGCGAGCTGCTCTGCCGCGGACCGATCGTCATGCGCGGCTACCGGAAGGACCCGGAGAAGACAGCCGACACGATCGATGCCGACGGCTGGGTGCACACCGGCGACATCGCCACGATCGACGACGAGGGGTACGTCAAGATCGTCGACCGCAAGAAGGAACTGATCATCAACGAGGCCGGCAAGAACATGTCGCCGAGCAACATCGAGAACGCCATGAAGGCCGCCTCGCCGCTGATCGGCCAGGTGGTCGCGATCGGCGACGGCCGACCGTACGTCACCGGGTTGATCGTGCTCGATCCCGACGTCGGCGCCGTGTACGCCGAGAAGCTCGGCCTGGCAGCGGCCACCCTCGCCGTGCTCGCCGAGCACGCCGCGATCCGCGACGCGATCACCGAGGCGGTGCGGGCGGGCAACAAGCTGCTGTCCCGGGTGGAGCAGATCAAGCGGTTCCGGATCCTGTCGGACGCCTGGGAGCCGGGCGGCGACGAGCTGACCCCGACGCTGAAGCTCAAGCGCAGGCCGATCGCCACCAAGTACGCCCCCGAGATCGAGCAACTCTACGAAAAGACCCCGGCCCCGAACGTGATCGACCTCGGCTGACCCGCCAGCGTGCCCCCCTTCGCGCTTCGTGGGGCAACCCGTCCCACTTGGCGGGCCCGTGAGGAGAAGCGCCCGCCGCGCTTCCAAGGCAGCTGAATGCTCCGGGCCTCAGCGGATCCGCGTGCGGCGGAGCCAGCGCACCGCCGCGCCCGTCAGCCGGAGGTACGTGTCCCGGGACATCCCGGCCAGCGGGTCGATCACCGGGAGTCTGGCCCGCGCCACGCTCTGCGCCTCGGTGTACTTCAACAGCCCTTCGGCCCCGTGACGGCGACCCAGGCCCGAGGAGCGCATGCCGCCCATCGGGGCGTCGATGCTGCCGTACGCCGACGAGAAGGTGTCGTTCACGTTCACCGTCCCGGCGCGGAGCGCCGCCGCCACCCGCCGACCCCGGCGGGCTGACCGGGT
>WHSM01000434.1 GCA_009380105.1 Micromonosporaceae bacterium | reverse complement strand
CGAGGATCACCGCGCGTCGCTGCGAGACCACGCAGAGCGGCTCGTACGTGGCGTTGAGCACCAACGCGGCGCTGCCGTTCAAGGCCCGACTGCCGCCCATGGATCACCTCCGTCCGCGCCAATAGTCCCCGACGAGGCCCGTAAATGCACGTACCTAAATAGTGCCTCCGCATCTTTGCATCATTAGAACCGGTTTGCGATCGTCCCCGCGCGGGTGAGACATGTGGCCGCGCTGGGTAGCCCACACAGGGTCCACTTGACCCCGATGCGGTACGAAGATGCGTGTGAACCTGCCTCACCTGCTCCACGTGGCCGCCGCGTTGATCGACCGGACCAGTTGGCTGGTCGTGGCGCCGCTGCGGATCCTGCTCATCGTCGTGCTGGCGCTGACGGCGCGCTGGCTGACGCACCGGGCGATCCGGCGGCTGACCCGTTCCACGGCGCAGGGCACCGCGCCGACCCTGCTACGGCCGCTCAAGGAGCGGTCGCCGTCCCTGCTCAGGGAGGCGGCAGGACTGCTCACGGAGCGCAGGCGCCAACGCGCCGAGACCATCGGCTCGGTGCTGCGCAACGTGTCCTCGATCGCGACCTTCACGGTCGCGACGATGCTGATCCTGGCGGAGTTGCGCGTCGACCTGGCCCCGCTGCTGGCCAGCGCCGGGATCGCCGCGGTCGCGCTCGGTTTCGGCGCCCAGTACCTGGTGCGCGACGTCATCTCCGGCCTGTTCATGATCATCGAGGACCAGTACGGCGTCGGCGACACCGTGGACCTCGGCGAGACCGTCGGCACAGTGGAGGTCGTCGGCCTGCGGGTGACCACGATCCGTGACATCCGCGGCGTCGTCTGGTACGTCCGCAACGGCGAGGTGCTCCGGGTCGGCAACCACAGCCAGGGCTGGGCGCGCGTGGTGATCGACGTGCCGATCGGACTCGGCACCGACGTGGACCAGGCCACGTCGCTGATCCGCGCCGCGGCGGACCGGGTGGCCGCGGAACCGGAGCTGACCGGTCAGATCATCGAGCCGCCCGAGGTGTGGGGGGTGGAGGACGTCACCCTCGACGGGCCGGTGGTGCGGGTGACGATGAAGACGAACTCCGACGAGCAATGGACGATCGGCCGGCGGCTGCGCCGGGCCGTCGTGGAGTCGCTCAACGAGGCGGGGATCGCGGCGCAGATCAGCGGCAGCAGGATGTACGTCCGGCCGAGGCCGCAGGAAGGTGACGCCGGGTAGCCGTCGCCTCGCGACCCTGGCGTACCGACGAAGGGTTTTCCCGCAGCCTCATTTCGGACACCCTCGGTCGCATGGGACTTCACTCCCAGTTAGGCTGGACCGAGCCGTTCGACCTACCAATATCTCCCCTAATCGGGCAGACTCGACGTCAACGTTCCGTTGCACCCACTCGCAGAGCGTCGCCACAGACAGAAGGATCTCGGGACTGTTGTCCAAGAAGCCACACCCCGTGGAGGCAGCGGGCGACCCGCCATCCGACGGCGAGGAGCCCGCCACAGAGCAGCCTGTGCCCGACCGGCCGGCCACGTACCGCGAGGTGTTCAGCGTCAAGGAGTATCGCGCGGTCTTCGCCGCGAGCGCGCTGTCATGGATCGGCGACTACTTCGCGAAGGTCGCCATCGCGGTCCTGATCTTCCAGGACACCCAGAAGGTGTCGCTGTCCGCGGCCGGCTTCGCGATCAGTTACCTTCCGTGGATCCTGGGCGGGCCGGTGCTCGCGGCGCTCGCCGAGCGCTACTCGTACCGAAAAGTCATGATCACCTGCGACGTCCTCCGGATGTGCCTCGTCGCCACGCTGGCGATCCCCGGCGTCCCGCTTCCGGTCCTGCTCGGCCTGCTGCTCCTGGCGTCGCTGCTGGCCCCGCCGGCCCAGTCCGCCCGCTCGGCGTTGATCCCGCTCATCCTCAAAGGCGACAGGTACGTGGTCGGGATCTCGATCCAGGCCACGGTGGCGCAGGCCGCGCAGGTGGCCGGGTACGCCGCGGGCGGCGCGTTCTCCGCGCTCGTCACGCCTCGGGCCGCCCTGCTGGTGGACGCGCTCACCTTCGGCCTCTCCGCGGTGCTGATCGCGGTCGGCGTGCGGTCGCGGCCGTCGGCGATGAAGCCCGAGCACCGCAGCCATCTGCTCCGGGAGACCGGCGAGGGATTCCGCGTGGTGTTCGGCGATCCGGTGATGCGCTCCATCGCGTTCGTGGTGTTCGCGGCCGTCGCTGTGGTGATCGTGCCTCAGGGCCTCGCCGCCGCGTGGGCCAACGACCTCGGAGGCGGCGCCTGGCGAGCCGGCCTGTTGATGGCCTCCATCTCACTGGGGTACCTGATCGGCACGGTGGTGATCGGGCGGATGACCCCGCCCCGCCTGCGTCTGCGCTTGATCCGGCCACTGGCCGTCATCACTCCGACGGTGCTAATCGTGGCTGTCTTCCAGCCCCCGTTCCCGGTCGTGATCGCGATCTGCGCGGTCGCCGGCTTCGCCAACTCGGTGATCATGCCGCTCAACGGCCTCTTCGTGCAGGTGCTGCCGAACGCGTACCGGGCGCGCGCGTTCGGGATCATGCAGGGAGGCATGCAGACGCTGTTCGCGGTCGCGGTCCTGACCAGCGGCGTGATCGCGGACCGGGTCTCCGTGCCGGTGGTGGTGGGCGCCTGGAGCGCGGCCGGGCTGCTGCTCACGCTGCTGGCGATCAGCTCGTGGCCGTCGCAGCGCGTGATCGACGACGAGATCGCGAAGGTCAAGGCGTCCAACGCCGAGCCGGAGGACGACGGCGCCCCTGAGGCGGCGCAGGGCGCGACGAACGCCCACCGCCAATCCACGGCGGCGAGATCCGGACAGTCGTCCGACGACAGCGCGCCAGCGCGGCTCTGACAGCCCTGGCCCAGCCTGGCTCAGGCCCAAGATCGCTGATTCTGGTCCGGAACCGACGTCCGCGTGCGCTTCCGTACCCAAAGTGGCGATCTTGCGGCGGTGGGCGTCACGGGCGGGGGTGAGGCGCGCCACCACGATGGTGTTGCAGGCCGCGCGAGCCGGGCTGGCAGGATTGACGCGTGGCTGAGCAGCGCGCAGGACTTCCAATCACGCCCGTGTCGGACCAGCAGACGACGGAGGGCGCCGGGCAGACCGCCGAGTCGTTCTACGACGCGGTGGGTGGCTCGGAGACCTTCCGCAAGCTGGTCGACGAGTTCTACGCCGGCGTCGCCGACGACCCGGTGCTGCGTCCGCTGTACCCGGATCAGGATCTCGGCCCCGCGGCGGAGCGGCTCCGGATGTTCCTGGAGCAGTACTGGGGCGGGCCCCGCACGTACTCCGACGAGCGAGGTCACCCGCGGTTGCGGATGCGGCACGCGCCGTTCGCCATCGGCGAGCGCGAACGCGACGCGTGGCTGAGCCACATGCGCCGCGCCGTGGAGAGCCTGGACCTGCCGGACGAGCTGGCGGCTCCGCTCTGGGATTACCTCGTGCGAGCGGCGCACTTCATGGTCAACGCCTGATCCCCGCCTG
>WHSM01000150.1 GCA_009380105.1 Micromonosporaceae bacterium | reverse complement strand
GGCCCGCGGCGCGCGCGTCTACGCGGAGGTGCTCGGTTACGGCCTCAACTGCGACGCTCATCACCCGGTGGCGCCGGACGAGGCTGGCATCGCACGGTGCATGGAACTGGCGCTGCGCAACGCCGGCGTCAATCCCAGCGACGTCGATCTGATCTCGGCCCACGGCACCGGCACCCGCCTGAACGACGCCACCGAGGTCCGCGCCATCCGGCGGGTGTTCGGTGACGCGCCGCCGCGGACGGTCTCGCTGAAGGCGATGCTCGGTCACACGATGGGCGCCGCCAGCGCGCTGGCTGTGATCGCCTGCGCACTGGCGATCACCCACGGCTTCGTCCCGCCGACGATCAACCACGTCACCCCCGATCCGGAGTGCGACATCGACTGCGTGCCGAACCGAGCCATCGAGTGCCAGCCGCGGATTGTGCAGAACAACGGGTTCGCCTTCGGCGGCAACAACGCGATCGTGATTCTCGGCAGGTGCTGAGGACGACGCCGACGTCTCCCTGGGAGCGATCTTGCCATGACAGCCCCGATTCCGGCCGACGGTCATCCGGTGATCACCGCCTGGCACGCGATCTCGCCGTTCGGGAAGCGCCGCGCCGACTTCGTTGACGGGCTCCGCGCGGGACGTGCCACGGCGGCAGCTCTGGACGCCGCGTCCGACCATGGGCCCGATCGTCACGCCTGCCTGGTGCCTGACTTCGACATCCCCGAAGTGCTCGGCCGGAAGGGCACCCGCGCGATGGACCGGATCACCGGGCTCGCCATCGTGGCCATCGGCCAGCTCCTCCACGCGTCAGGCGGCAGCGAGACCGCCGGCAGCGCTGGCGAGTCGCGTGAGGACCTTGCCGTGGTGCTCGGCACCACTGCCGGAAGCGTGCAGAGCTCCATGGACTTCACCCGTTCGTCGCTGCTCGCCGAGAAGCCGTTCTACGTCGATCCGGGCGTGGTGCCCAACAGCGTGATGAACTGCGCCGCCGGGCATGCTGCGATCTGGCACGGCATCAAGGGGCCCAACGCCACCGTCGCCGGCGGCCGGCTCGCCGGCCTGCTGGCCCTCAACTACGGACGCCGGCTGCTCAACTCCGGCCGCGCCCGCGCGGTCTTGTGCGGCGCCGTCGAGGAGCACAGCAGCGCGCGCGCCTGGCTGGAACACCACAGCCGTGCCGACCCCGCGCCCAGGGACACAGTACTCGGCGAAGGCTGCGCCGTTCTGGTGATCCGGCCGCCCGGGCTCGCGGTTGCTGGGGAACGACCGGCGGCGGAGATCCTCGCCGTGGATTCCAGGGTCCACATCGACGGAGAGCCCCGGGAGACGGCAGCGGCGTGCGTGGCGCACGCGCTGAAGCGCGCCGGCGTACGAGCGGAGGAGGTGTGGGCCGTGGCGCCGGGCGGCGCCAGCGGGCCCGCCGGGCAGGGTGAGCACCGGGCCTTGGAGGCGATGTGCGGCGGCGCGATCTGGATCCGCTGCGCCAGTCTCATCGGCGACACCGGCGCGGCGTCGGCCATGTTTCAGATCGCGGCGGTGCTCAGCACCGCTGACCGGGCGCCCGACTCGGCCGGCCGAGTTGCCGTGGTCACGGCTGCGGAACGCGACGGCACAGTCGCCTGCGCGGTGCTGCGGTTGCTCGGCGGCGGGTCGTTCGAATGACCGGCGAGCCGCCCGGACGCGCCGATTGGGACGCCATCGTCGTCGGGGCGGGCGTCGGCGGGCTCGTCTGCGCCGCCTATCTGGCAGTGAGCGGCCGTCGCGTTCTGGTGCTCGAACAGCACGATGTGGCCGGGGGCAACAGCCAGGTGTTCCGGCGGCGGCGCGCGTACGAGTTCGACGTCGGGGTGCACTACATCGGCGACTGCGGCGCGGGCGGCATCCTGCCCGCGATCCTCGCCGGCCTCGGCCTCTCCGGGCGGGTGCCGTTCCGGCAGCTGGATCCCGACGGATTCGACCACATCGTGCTGCCCGGCCTCACCGTGCGCGTCCCGGCAGGGTGGCCGGAGTACCGGGCGCGGCTGCTCGAAGCCCTGCCGGGGGAGGAGGCCGGCATCGACTCCTTCACCGACATCGTGAGCACAGTCGCCGGCGAGCAGCGGCGGCTCCTGCTCGCCGCCGAGCCGCCGGGCAGCGAGGTGTTGCGCGGGATGCCGACCCTGATCCGCTGGGCGCGACGCACGCTGGCCGAGCTGTTCGACCACTGCGGACTGTCCTGTGCCGCCCGGGCCGTGTTGGCCGGCCAGTCGCCGAACTACGGGATGAGCCCGGACGAGGCGCCGGTGACGATGCACGCGAACATGCTCGACCAGTACCTGCGCGGCGCCTATTACCCGGTGGGCGGTGGTCAGATGCTCGCCGCCGGCCTGGTCGAGGTGATCGAGGCGTACGGGGGAGAGGTGCGCACCCGCGCCCCGGTGCGGCGAATCCTGATCGACGACCATCGAGCAGCCGGGGTCGTGTCAGCCGACGGCGAGCTGCACACCGCTCCCGTGGTGGTGTCGAACGCCGACTACCGGCGCACCATTCTGGAGCTTGCCGGACCGGAGCACTTTCCGCCGAGTCTGGTGGCTAACACCCGCCGAGCTGCCATGGCGCTGCCGTTCCTGTCGGTCTACGTCGCGCTGGACCGGGAGCTTGAGCCGCGGCCCAACGCGAACATCTGGTGGTACCGCCACGCTGACATCGACCGGACGTTTCGCCAGGTCAGGGACGGGTACGACGAGCCGCCAGTGCTGTACGTCTCCTTCGCCTCGACCAAGGACCCGGATTCCCGCACGGCATGCCCGCGCGGCCACGCCAACTTTCAGCTGATCACCATCTGCCCGCCGGGCCACCGGCGGTGGGGCGTCGAGGAGGGACCGGCCGAGGGAGGTCGCTACCGCAGGAGCGCCCGCTACCTGCGGGAGAAGGACCGCCTCACCGAGGCGGTGCTGACCGCTGGCGAACACGTGCTCGGACCGTTCCGGGATCACATCGTCCATCTGGAGGCCGCGACCCCGCTCACCCACGAGCGGTACACCCGCTCGACCGGCGGGACTCCGTTCGGGCTTGCCCGATGGGGCAGCGGGGTGGCCCGGCCGGACACCCGGACCACCGTCGCGGGACTGCACGTGGTCGGTCAGAGCACGCGGCACGGACTGGGCATCACCGGCGTCGCGCTGTCCGGCATCGCCTGCGCAGCGCAGGTCACCGGCCGGCCGCTGATGCACGAGGTGCACTCGGGCGCGGTGCTGGGCGATCCGGCGCGGCTGCCGGCCCGTGCCGCCGGCTGGGATCCGCTCGCGGTGTCCCGGGGGGCGCGCCGGCGGCACGCGCCCGGACTGGCCAAGATCGACAACTGAGCCGGGAGAAGCGCGTGGTCGGCGTCAACGGCGCCTGTTGACCGGTGGCACCCGGTAGTCGGCGGGAGCCTCGCGGGCCGGCTCACGCCTGGCCAGCGCCGCTTCGATCGCGGGGGCCAGCGACTCGCGCTTGCGCGCCTGCGCTGCCTCGTGCCGGTCGTGGAACTCCGGCATCACCTCGCGCGCGAACAACCCCATCGACTCGCAGACATGCTCGTGCGGAATCCGACCGGTCTGGCAGATCAGCAGCATCTGGTCCACGCCTGCCGCCTCGTAGCGGCGCATGGACGCGCGGACCCGCTCCGGCGGGCCGACCGCGGCGTACGCGCCACCGAAATCCAACGCGTCCACGCTGGCGGGGGGATCGGACCGGGACCGACCGATGCCGAACTCGTCCCACAAGGCCGTTCGGCCGGGCGCGGGGCTGCCGTAGTGGAAGTAGTACGCGAGCGACCGGGCGAAGAAGTAGTGGCCGTCCAGGCCCCGCTCCATGGCGGTGCGCTCGTCCTGGTGGCACATCAGATAGGCGGTCATCGCCACGTTCGGGTTGACCGAGAAGCCGGCCGGCACGCACTGGTCCGAGGCGAGGGTCGCGTAGTAGTCGGCAACCCAGCGCTGGGCTTCCTCGGGAGCCGCGAACGCCACCGTCAGAGCGCCGAGCCCGTTGCGGGCGGCCGTGAGCACCTTCTCGCGGTAGCTGCAGGACACCCACAGCGGAGGGTGCGGCTTCTGGTGCGGCTTGGGCACCACGTTGCGCGGCGGCATCCTCACGTGCTGCCCGGCGTACCCGGCAAAGGGCTCTTCCACGAACATCCGGGTCACCGCGTCCAACGCCTCCGCCCACTGCTCGTGCTTGAGCCCACGCGGCACGCCGAACCCATCCAGCTCGACCTCGGTGGAGCCCTCGCCGGTGCCGAACTCGACCCGCCCGTCTGAGACCAGGTCGAGGGTGGCGATGCGTTCGGCGACCCGGGGCGCGGGGTTGACCGCGGGTGGCAGCGCCATGATGCCGTGACCGATTCGGATCCGCTCGGTGCGCTGGCTGACCGCGCCGAGGAAGACCTCTGGCGCCGAGGAGTGGCTGTACTCCTCCAGGAAGTGGTGCTCCACCATCCAGACGTAGTCGAACCCCAGCCGGTCGGCGAGCTCGATCTGCTCCAGTGCCTCCTTGAACAGCCGGTGCTCCGCGCCGGGATGCCACGGCTTGGGCAGTTGCAGCTCGTGGAACAGCCCGAACCTCACGGCTGCCAGCCGGCGGCCTCGGCGATCACGCCGCGTACGCCGGCGAGGTCCACCATCCGGGTGAACTGGGCCTGGTCCACCACCACGTTGAACTCCTTCTCCAGCAGCGCCACGATCTCGATCGCCCGCAGCGAGTCCGCGCCGTGCTCCTCCCGGAACAGGCTGGTGTCGGTGAGCTCGTCCTGGTTGATCTCCAGGACCTCGCACACGATCTCCTTGATCCGCCGCGTCCGCTCGTCAGCCGGTGCGCTCATGGTTCCTCCCATTCGGGATCCGGGCCGCTGCGCCGTAACTCGCTGGCGACGATCGGGCCGATCCTGCTGATTGGTCCGGGACTCATCATCTGCTGGTGCTCGCAGTCGACCTCGTGGTAGTCGGTGTCCCCGGTGGCGAAGCGGCTCCAGTCCGCCGCCTGCCGGTCGGGGTCGGTGCGCCCGCGGGTCGCCAGGAAGTACACCATTCGCCCGCGGTACGTGCCGGGCGTGAACTCCTGCGCGAGGCGGACGTGGTTGCGGTAGACCTCGGCGATTCGGAGCAGCCGCCGCTCGGTGAACGGCCGATCCTTGTCCCGCAGCATGGCCGCCGCCTCGGCCGCCGACAGCGGCCGCGAGGGCAGTTCCGCCCGCGGGTGACCAGCGGTCAGCAGGAGTCGTGTGAACACATGCTGATCGTCGGGGAGCTCACCGGCCGGCAACCGCCATGGGCTGTCGAGCACCAGCAGCGAGCACACCCGCTGCCCGGCGGCCTGCAACCGCACCGCGATCTCGTGCGCCAGCACCCCGCCGAACGACCAGCCCAGCAGGCGGTACGGCCCCACGGGCTGCGCCCGGCGGATTCGCGTGACGTAGTCCTCGGCCGCCTCAGCCATGGTCGCGCACAGGCGGCGCCGTCGATTCAGAGCCGGGGCCTGTAGCCCGTAGAGGGGATGTTCGGCGGCCATGTGCCCCACCAGCGCGGTGTAACCCCAGGACAGCCCGGCGGCTGGGTGGACGCAGAACAGCGGTGGGCCGGCCCCGCTGGGCTTCAGCGGCAGCAGCGGCGCGAAGTCGTCGCCGGCTGCCCCGAGCCGCCGCGCCAGCTCGGCGGGCGTGGGGGACTCCATCAGGGTGCGGATGGCCAGGTCCAGCCCGAATTCGGCGCGTACCCGGCCGATCAGTCGGGTGGCCGACAACGAGTTGCCGCCGAGGTCGAAGAAGTTGTCGTCGACGCCTGCCTCGGCGCCGAGGACCTCGGCGTACAACCGGCGCAGCATCGCCTCGCGCCGGGTGGCGGGCTGCCGTCCGACGGGCCTGGCGGCGTCAGCGGGTCGCGGCAGCGCGCGGCGGTCCACCTTGCCGTTGGGCGTCAGCGGCAGCTCTTCGAGGGCCACGAACGCCGCCGGCGTCAGGTAGTCCGGCAGCCGCTGGCGTAGGTGTCGACGCAGCGCGTGTGGCTCGACCGGCGCCCCGGCGGCGGGCACGACGTACGCCACCAGATCGACATCGCCAGCCGGATTCTCACGGGGAATGACCACGGCCGAGGCGACGCTGGGATGCTGCGCCAGCACCCCGGCGACCTCACCCGGCTCCACCCGGTGCCCACGCACCTTGACCTGGTCGTCAACGCGTCCCAGAAACTCCAGCTGGCAGTCGGAGTTCCAGCGCACCAGGTCGCCGGTGCGGTAGAGCCTGCCCCCCGCGGGGCCAAACGGGTCCGGCACGAACCTCTCGGCGGTGCGCGCCGGCGCGTTCAGGTAACCGCGGGCGAGCTGTGCTCCGCCGACATACAGCTCGCCCGCCACCCCGGGTGGCACGGGGCGCAGCATGGAGTCCACCACGTACATCGTCGTGTTCCACACCGGCAGGCCGATCGGCGCCGCCTCGGGCCACCGGTCGACCTCTTCGGGCAGCGTGGCCATCGACACCACGTGGGTCTCGGACGGCCCGTACAGGTTGTGCGCGCGGCGCTGCCGGCGCTTGCGGCAGAACGCGCGCAGCTCTGCGCTCACCCGAAACTGCTCGCCGCCCTGCACCAGGTCGGTCAGGGAGTCCAGATCGCTGCCCCGGTCCGCCGCGGTCGCCAGCAGCGCGTCGAGCACTGGCGTCGGCGCGAACAGTTCGTTGATCTTCGCACAGTCGATCCAGTCGACCAGTTCCGGGAAGTCGCGGCGGGTCCGCTCGGGTGGCGTCACGAGCGTCTTGCCCGCCAGCAGCGCCTGCAGGATCTCCTCGACGGCGAAGTCGAATCCGATCGACAGGAACTGGGCGGTCCGGGTCCCCGCGCCGCCGCGAAACGACGAGGTGTGCCAGCAGAGCAGGTTGACCAGGCCGCGCACCGGCATGACCACTCCCTTTGGCCCGCCGGTGGAGCCCGAGGTGTACACCACGTATCCGGGATTGTCGCCCCGAACCGGGGCACGGAGCTCCGGGTCGAGCAGATCGCCGCCCGGGTGACCGTCCAAGGCGGCCACCACGTCTGGTTGGTCCAGCACGACCGACGGGACCGGCCCATCGGGAAGCCTGTCGGCCGTGGTCGAGTCGGTGACTGCCAGGACCGGCCGGGCGTCATCCAGGATGGCCCGAGCGCGCGCGATCGGCGCCGCGAGGTCCAGGCCGAGATGCGCGGCGCCCGCCTTGAGCACGGCCAGCAGCGCCACGATGGTCTCCACCGATCGGGGCAGCCCCACCGCGACCACCCGCTCCGGTCCGGCGCCGCGCTCTGCCAACAGCCGGGCGAGCCGGTTGGCGCGCGCGTTCAGTTGGCGGTACGTCAACGTCGTGTCCTGGGACACCACGGCGGCGGCGTCCGGGGTCGCCGCCGCCTGCCGTTCGAAGAGCCTGGAAGCGGTCAGCTCCGAGGTCTCCACCGCCGTGTCGTTGTTCTCCAGGAGCAGCCGGCGCCGCTCGGCCGGGCGCAGCACGGTCACCTGGTCGATGCGCTGTCGGGGGGCGCCGGCGAGCGATCGCAGCAGTCGGCTGAATCGCTCCGCAATGGACGCGGCGTCGCCCTGGCTGAACGCGTCCGGCCGATAGTCGAGCCGCAGCCGCAGCCGCGCTCCGGGGAACACAGACAGGCACAGCGGGTAGTGCGTGGCGCTGTCGACCTGCACCGCGTCGACCCGCAGGCCGTTCGGCGCCTGCGGCGCCCCATCCGGAAACGGGATGTTCTCCAGCACCAGCAGGGTGTCGAACAGCTCGCCAACGGCCGGCGCCAGCTGTTGGATTGCGGCGAGATCCAGAAACTGGTACGGCGTCAGGGCGGCCTGCTCGGCCTGGGCCCGGGCCAGCAGCCGCAGCCACGACTCCGCCGGATCGAGCCGGATCCGCACCGGGACCGTGTTGACGCACATGCCGACCAGGGTGTCGACGTCCGGGATCTCGGTTGGGCGCACCGCCACCGTCGCGCCGAACACCACGTCGCGGCGCCCGGTGAGGCTGCCGAGCAGCACCGCCCAGCAGCATTGGAGCACCGTGTTGAGGGTCAGGCCCTGGGCGCGGGCCAGCGCCCCGAGCCGCTCGGTGAGTCGTTCGGGCAGCTCCACGGTGTGCGTCTCGGGGAACACCGCAGCTTCAGGCGTCGCGGCCTGCGTGAGCCGCGTGGGGTGTTCCAGCCCGTCCAGGGCGCCGCGCCACGCGGCCAGGGCCGCGTCCCGGTCCTGTCCGGCCAGCCATCCCAGGTAGTCCCGGTAGGAGGTGGTCGGGGCGCCCAGGTCGCGCTTTTCGCACAGCGCGAGCAGTTCCTGCGCCAGCACCGGAATCGACCAGCCGTCGAACAGGATGTGGTGGCTGGTCACAATGAGCCGATGTCGCTGGGGGCTGATCTGCGCCAGAGCGCACCGCAGCAAGGGTGGCCGCGTCACGTCGAACGTCCGGCGGAACTCCTCTCGGGCGAGCTGGCGCAGGCGCGCGGCGCGCTCCTCGTCGGTGAGCGGTGGGAGCTGGAGATCTCGCCATGCGGGCTCGGCCGTGGCGGGCACGACCTGGACCGGGTGGCGCAGCCCGTGCGGCACGAAGCCGGCACGGAGATTCGGATGGCGGTTCAGCAGGGCTCGCGCCGCTTCCCGCAGGGCGGCCGGGTCCAGCGGGCCGGAGATGTCTGCCGTGACCTGTATCCGGTAGACATCGGCACGGCTGTCCTGGTACAGCGCATGGTAGAGGAAGCCTTCCTGGAGCGGCGACAGCGGCAGGACGTCACACAGGTCGGGGTAGTCGGCCCGCAGCCGCTGTGCCTCAGCCGCCATCAGGGAGGTCCGGGGCGGCGGCGCCGGGCGTGCCGGGCTCCCGCTGTTCGCCGGCGCCGTGGCGGCCAGCGCTTCGACGGTCTTGCGTTGGAAGATCTCGTGCGGGGCGATATCCAGGCCCGCTGAGCGGCAGCGCGCCGACAGCGCGATCGCGCTGATGCTGTCGCCGCCGAGCGCGAAGAAGTTGTCCCCGACGCCGACCCGGTCCACGCCCAGCACGTCGGCGCACAGCTCGGCCAACAACCGCTCCGGAGCGGTGCGGGGCGCCCGGTCCTGCGTCCCACCGCGCTGCTCGGGCGGCGGCAGCGCGGCGCGGTCGAGCTTCCCGTGGGCGGTCCGGGGCAGCTCCTCCAGCGGCACGTACGCCGACGGCAGCAGGTGGCCCGGCAGCGCGGCCGCCGCGTCAGCTCGTGCCGTCGCGATGTCTGTCGCTCCGACCAGGTACCCCACCAGCCGGGTGCGGCCAGCGTGGTCGACGTGGACGGCGGCAGCGGCGTCCCGCACGCCCGGCAGCGCCCGCAGCAGGGCTGCCACCTCGTCGAGCTCCACTCGTTGCCCGCGAATCTTGACCTGGTTGTCAGAGCGGCCCAGGTACTCCAGCCACCCGTCCGCGCGGCGACGGACCCGGTCGCCGGTGCGGTACATCCGACCGCCCGGCCGCGTCGAGTGCGGGTCGGGCACGAAGCTGCACGCCGTGCGCCCTGGATCGGAGAGGTACCCGCGGGCGACCCCCGCCCCGGCGATGTGCAGCTCGCCCGGCACGCCGACCGGCACGGGTCGCAGCTCGTCGTCGAGGACGTGCAGCCGGGTGTTGGGCGCCGGTCCGCCGATGGGCACGCGGCCGTTGTGGATCTGCCCAGCCGAGCGCAGAGCGGCGTGGGCCACCCCGTCGGAGCATTCCGTCGGACCGTACGAGTTCAGGATCGGGACCTCGGGAAACCGGCGGCGCCAGCGGGCGCACACATCCGCCGGCAGTTCCTCGCCTACGGTGACCAGCCGGCGCAGGGCGCCGGGCGGCGGC
>WHSM01000027.1 GCA_009380105.1 Micromonosporaceae bacterium | reverse complement strand
GCCGGCGCGGCGCGCGCCGTCGAAGGGTGAGCAGCCGGCGACCGCTCCTCCTGGCAGCCCTCCGGTAAAGGTGACCCTGGTGCGTTCCGGCGGTTTCGCCGGAGTGCAGCAGCAGGTGGTCGTGTCCAAGACGGGTCGGTGGACCTATCAGACCCGGGGTGACGAGGACAAGCAAGGGCGGCTCACGAACGCCCAGACGCAGCGGCTGCGTGGCTGGGCGGCCGACCCGAAATTCGCCGACGAGGCGGGGTACGCCAGGAGCACCGCGACGAGTTGCCGAGACGGCTACCAACACAGCCTGACCGCGGGCGACGTGTCGGTGACTGTCGAGGACTGCGCCGGCGGTTTCAAGGACCGCCCGATCTCCGCGAAGATCGTCAACCTCCTGCGAGACGCCACCCCCGTCTGACGCGCCGCCGCCAGACCAACGCGCGAGTGCGTCGCGGAGTCACCCTAGCGGCGTGTCGCAAGAAGGACATGGCGTGCATCCGAGATCGTCGGTGGCTGTGTGACGGGTCAGGCTTTGCCGAACTCGCCCTTCGTCACGCCGTCGAGGAAGCACTCCCACTCGAATGCGGTGAAGACCAGCGGGGCCTGGTCGGGGCGCTTGGAGTCGCGGACAGCGATGTGGTTGCCCAGGTCGGCGACCTCGACACAGCCGCCGTTAGTGGACGACTTTTGGCTCTTCTTCCAGACAGCGCGGGAGAGGTCGACGTTCATGGTGCGCTCCTAGTCGGCTTTCATGTCTCGGAGCACGGCCGCGATCAGCTTGGCCGACTGGGGTGGGCTGAGCGCAGCCGCGGTCAGGTGGTTGTACGAAACGTTACACCGCTGCAAGTCGGGTGCCTTCTCAAGATACAGCCCGCCGCCCTGGCCCTCCACATACGCCACGGGTGAGCGGATGTCTTCGTTGAACTCGAAGATCGTGAAGGCCCCGAGCATCCCCGGGTAGCCGCCATGGCTGAAGGGCACCACCTGGAGGGTCACCTGGTCGACCATCGAGCGAAGGTGCTCAAGCTGCCGCCGCATCACCTCGACGCCGCCCACGACCCGCCGCAGCACGGCCTCGTCCAAGACGACCCACGCCTCAGGCGGCTCCTCACCACGAAGGACGCGCTCCTGCCGTGCCATGCGGATCTTGACCTGCCGCTCCACCTGCTCGGGGCTCAGGCCTGGGCTGACGGTCCTTTCATGCGCCGTCGCGTACTCCTCGGTCTGCAGCAGGCCGTGCGCCACCAGTGGCTCGAAGATCCGGATCGACGTGGCCGAGGACTCCAGCCCGAGGAAGTTCCCGAACGAGTTGGGCACCCGGCCGAACTGCGACCACCAGCCGCGCTGCTTGCCGAGCTTCTGCAACCCGAGGAGCGAGTCGCGGTCCTGCTGATCCTCGACCTGGTAGAGGTCGAGCATCACCGCCAGCTCGGCTTTGACAACGCCGACGTAGCCCGCCTCGATCTTCTTGATCTTCGATTCCGAGCAGTCCAGCTTCTCGGCGACCTCGGCTGTGCTGACGCCCGCCGCTTCTCGCCGTCGGGCCAGCTCCTCGCCGAGCTGCCAGCGGGGGATCGTCGGGCCAGTGACCTTGGGCATTTCGTCCTCCATCGGTGATCACCGTCATCCTCGCCAGTCGCGGGGTGTCGTGGCAAGCCAATGAGCCTTCTCGGACAGGACCATAGACCGGCCACCCCTAGATGTCGAGCAAATCTTCCATGGAAGCCTTGACGCCCTGACATGATAGGCGCCAACGTAGACGCTACGTAAGCGATCAAAGGCCGGCAGTAGGGAGATGGCAGTGGACGGACAGTCGTCACGACGCTGGTGGGACGCGGCCGGCCTGCTCTTCGAGGCTGGTCACCAGGCCCAGGCATTGGCGCTCACCATGCGCAAACACGAGATCGCGGCGGACCTCGGCGTCTGCAAGGGCTGTGGCCGTACGCCCGTCGCCGAACTCCCCGTCTTCGGGCCCCGTTGCGAGATCGCGGTGGAGCAGTGGCGCGTCACCCGCGAAGCGATGAAGCGTCTTCTCGGCGCCGAGCCTGGCGGCCACGACGGTGGCGGGCCGAACCGCCACGACGGTGGCGGGCCGAATCGCGCGGTTGGGCGGGTGCCCGTACCCCCGGAAAAGCCGTGAGGCACGCCGTGACCCTCACCCCGGATCCGCGGCCGGAGTCGGTGATCGGCCGCTGCGAGTTCGACGATCGCGACCTGTGGGCAGCCCGCGAGTGGTCCGCGGGTCAACCCGTGCGGGCCGGAACGCGAACGTGTCAAGGCGATCGTCCTCGACGGCGTCCGCGGCGGTGCGTGGTAGATCCTGGAAGCGGAGGAACCGATCTTGGAAGAGGATCTGCGCATGGAGGAGCACCCAGAGGTCGTGTTCAAGAACGGTCCGACCGGTTCGCGTGCCGCGCTGTCGAACGGCCCTGACGTCTGGGAGGTCGTCCGTGCGCTGCGCGAGATTGACGAGCCGGGTGAGGACGCCGTCGCGGCGGTGGCTGAGCTGATGAGACTGCCGGAGGTCAGGGTGCACGCGGCGATGAGTTACCACGCCGAGTTCCCCAACGAGATCGACGCCGAGATCAGCCGGAACGACGCCGATGCCGCAGCCGCATTCAAGGCGTGGCGGGCGCACCGCTGTGCGGGGATGAGCGATACCCACTAGCTCGCGGGAGCCTCAGGCTTGCTTGAAGATGTCGTGAGTGCCGATCCTGCGCCAGACGATGTGGGGCTCGCCTTCGGTGATGGCAGGGCCGTACTGGAACGTGGCTCGACCGTCGTCCGCCCAGGTGATCTCCCAGATGTTGTCGTGGCCAGCCATCTTCTTCACCCGCAGACCTTTGCGGAACCTGCCCGCCTTCAGATCAGGAACGAAGTGCGCGATTGCTCGCTTGAACGCGGCGCGTGCCTGAGGGGTTAGCGACTTGAGGTCCCGGCGAAAGCTGTCGGTCTGATCCCAGGTCGGCATCAGTCCGCATCCAGCGAGGCGAGGAACTCCTCATCTGTCTCATGGCGGGTGACTCGGCTGGTCGCGATGTCGGCTTCCGCCTCGGTCTCCTTCGCCTGCCAATCGGGCGTCCAGAACCACGTTTGGTCGCGCGGCACAACCGCTGCCGGCGTCAACACCACCTTGCCGTCCTCGACGGTGAAGATGACCTCGTCCCCTTCGTTGAGGTCCACCTGATGGCGGATGTCCTGCGGGATCGTGACAACTCCTTTGGTGCGGATCGATCCGCGGACTGGAGCAAGAGCCGACGACGCAGCCCGCTTTACACGGCGGGGGCGGGACGCGCGCGGTTTGGTGTCAGCCATGCTCTAAGTATGCCAGGAAGAAAGTCTGTCTGTCACCCGCAACAAGGCAGCGCAAGAGGCCATCTCAGCCGATGTCGGGGAGGGCCGGGCCGAGGAGGTCGTCGGCGTCGATGATGTGGTACGCGTACCCCTGCTCGGCCAGGAAGCGCTGCCGGTGCCCGGCGTACTCGGTGTCGATCGTGTCCCGCGCGACCACCGTGTAGAAGTGGGCCTGCCGCCCGTCGGCCTTGGGACGCAGCACCCGGCCGAGCCGTTGCGCCTCCTCCTGCCGGGAGCCGAACGTGCCCGACACCTGGATCGCCACCGCGGCCTCGGGCAGGTCGATGGAGAAGTTGCCGACCCGGCTCACCACCAGCGTCTTCAGCTCCCCGGCGCGGAACGCGTCGAACAGCCGCTCCCGCTCCTTGGTCGTGGTCGAGCCCTGCACGATCGGCGCGTCCAGGTGGTCGGAGAGCTGGCCGAGCTGGTCCAGGTACGCGCCGATCACCAGGATCTGGTCGCCGGCGTGCCGCTTCACCAGCGCCTCGACCGCCGGCATCTTGGTCCGCGCCGTCGAGCACACCCGGTACCGGACGTCGGCCTCGGCTGTCGCGTACGCCATCCGCTCCGCGTCCGTCAACGTCACCCGCACCTCGACGCACTCGGCCGGCGCGATCCAGCCCTGCGTCTCGATGTCCTTCCAGGGCGCGTCGTACCGCTTCGGGCCGATCAGCGAGAACACGTCGCCTTCGCGGCCGTCCTCCCGTACCAACGTGGCGGTCAGGCCCAGCCGGCGACGGGCCTGGAGGTCCGCTGTGAACCGGAAGATCGGGGCTGGCAGCAGGTGCACCTCGTCGTAGAGGACCAGGCCCCAGTCCCGGGCGCCGAACAGGTCCAGGTGCGGGTACACGCCTTTGCGCCGCGTGGTCAGCACCTGGTACGTCGCGATCGTGACCGGCCGGATCTGCTTGCGCTCCCCGGAGTACTCGCCGATCTCCTCGTCGGTGAGCGAGGTGCGCGCGATCAGCTCCCGCTTCCACTGGCGTCCGGCGACAGTGCTGGTGACCAGGATCAGCGTGGTGGCCTGGGCCCGCGCCATCGCGGCCGCGCCGACCAGGGTCTTGCCGGCGCCGCAGGGCAGCACCACCACGCCGGAGCCGCCGGCCCAGAACGAGTCCACGGCCTGCTTCTGGTACGGCCGCAGCGCCCAGCCGTCCTCGCGCAGCGCCATCGCGTGGGCCTCGCCGTCGACGTGCCCGGCGAGATCCTCGGCGGGCCAGCCGAGCTTCAGCAGGGCCTGCTTGAGCCGGCCGCGCTCGGACGGGTGCACGATCACGGTGTCGTCGTCGACCTTGGCGCCCAGCATCCCGGCGAGCTTCTTGGACTTGGTCACCTCGACCAGCACCGCGCGGTCGAACGCCTGCAGCACCAGACCATGGGTCGGGTGGTTGGCGAGCTGGAGCCGGCCGTACCGGTCCATGGTCTCGGCGATGTCGACCAGCAGCGCGTGCGGCACCGGGTAGCGGCTGAACCGGATCAGCGCGTCCACCACCGACTCGGCGTCGTGCGCCGCGGCCCGGGCGTTCCACAAGCCCAGAGGCGTCAGCCGGTACGTGTGCACGTGCTCCGGCGCCCGCTCCAGCTCCGCGAACGGAGCGATCGCCATCCGGCAGGCGTCGGCGTCGGGGTGGTCCACCTCGAGCAGCAGCGTCTTGTCGGACTGGACGATGAGCGGTCCGCCTGTCACAGGTCCTCCTGTCGGTCACGGGTACTCCAGTGTCCCTCACCGCTGTGACAGTCCTGGCGGGGCGGGGCGTCTGCGGACAGGTGGCACGAAGCCGGGATCACGTGAATGTTTTGCGCGGGCAAAGTTTTGGTCACGGAAGCAACCTTCGGGTGTCTTCCGGACGTGTTGAGATCAGAGCGGCAAGGGAGAACGCACATGCGCAGCACCACGGGGGCCCTTGTCGCCAGCATCGCCGCCGCAGCGGTGGTGTCGCTGGGCGCCGGCGCGTACGCGTTCGGCCCGCAGCCGGATCGGCGACTGACCATCGCCGACCAGGCGGCGGCCACGGGGGACGCGTCGCCGGCGGGCAAGCCGGAGCGCCCCGGCTCGCCGTCCGCCACGGGGGAGGACGGCGAGCCGGGCCGGTCCGGGTCTGCCGCTCCGGCGACGAAGTGCCCGGTCGGAGAGCGCCAGCGCGAGGTCGAGACCCGCCTGGCCAAGCTCGGCGGCTTCGGGAAGGTCGTCATCGACGGCCAGCAGTCCGACGCCGACTGCAAGGCGATCAAGAAGTTCCAGCGGCGGTACGGCATCTATCCCGCCAAGGGGCGTGCCGGTCCCGTCACCGCGCAGGTGGCGCGCCGGCTGGCGGGGACCGACCTCGACGCCTGCGATCTCAAGGGCTCCATGACCGTCTGCCTCGACCTGACGCACCAGACGATGTGGGTGGTGCGGGACGGCAGCACCGTGCTCGGGCCGACGGTGGTGCGCACCGGACGGCGCGGCCTGGAAACCCCGTCCGGGCATTTCACGATCACCGAGAAGAAGCCGCGGCCGATCTCGACGTACTACAAGGTGCCGTTGCCGTACTGGCAGCGCTTCGTGCGGGACATGGGCTTCCACGAGACGCCGTCGTACCTGCACGAAGGGCCGGGCTCGCACGGCTGCGTCAACCTGCTGCGCGCCGACGCCGTGAAGCTGTGGAACCTGACGAAGGTCGGGACGCCGGTGCACGCCTTCGGCCGCAAGCCTGCCTGACCCACACAGAGAACTTCCGTTCCTCCCTGTGACCGTGGGAGGGCGTCCGGACCGGGCGCCCTCCCACGATCGTCGGCGGGGCGGCTCGAGGAGACGACCGCCCCGGGAGGAGAGGAGAGGAACGTCAGGCTGCGCTGGGCAGGTCCGTGTCGACCGGCCGGGGAGCGGTGAGGAGCACGACGCGGTAACCGTCAGCCGTGGGGAACCAGCTCAGGCCGGCCGGCCCGGCGGCGCGCAGACCGGTGGCGTACGCGTCCGCGACCCCGAGGTCGGGCCCGAGCACGGTCACGGCGCGCCAATGGGTCGACGGCCGCTGCGTGTGCGGGTCGATCACGAGGCCGGCCGAGGTGGAGATCGCGGCGTTCGCGGCGGAGATCGTGGTCATCGCGCCGCTGAGCGCTTCGTCCGGGTGCCGGATGCCGACTCGCCACGGGCCGCCGCTGGGCGCGTTTCCTCGTACCAACAACTCGTCGTGTGCGGTGATGGCGAAGTTCGTGACGCCCGCCTCGGACAGCGCGCTGGCAGCTCGCTCCAGAGCCCAGCCCGCGAGCATCCCGGCAGGGTCGAAGCCGGCCGGCAGCGCCCAGGGGTCGAAGTAGCCGAACGTCGCCTCGTGCACACGGCGCGAGCGCTCCATGACCGCGGCGGTGACGGCGGCGTGACGCCGGGCGTCGGCGTCCGTGCGGGGCCGTTGGAAGGCCGCCTCGACGGCGCGGAGCCGCGCCACGGCGTCGCCGAGGGTCCGTGCGAGATCCGCTCGCGGCAGTGATCGCGGCGTCGCCACGCGGAAGTCGACCCGCTCGCCCAGGAACAGGGCTGAGTGCCGCACCGGCGTCCAGTCGATCGTGTATCGCGGTTGGCTGGGCTGAGGCTCCAGCATCTGTGGCGCTCCTTTCGTCCCCCGTGCGAGACCTTCCTCAGACCACCGGCGCCCATCGACGGCCACGTGAGATCTTGGGGCTGGACGACCATGCCCGGGAGCGCGACGGGAGGCTCGTCACGCTCCCGGGACTGAGCGCCTGTCGGAGGCAGGCGCCTGGCCGGATGAGCCGCCGCACCACCAGCAGCTCATACCCCCCGGAAAGGTTCGCGCTTCTTACTCTGGCGGGCAGACCTGGGATCAGCCTTGGCCGAGGCTGGGAGTTTCCTGGGAATGTGATCCTTCTCCGGTGCGGATGCCGCCGGGGGCGGCGAAAAGTACCCTGAGGTGGTGCGCGCTAACGATCTTGCAGACGAGTTCCCGATGGTCACGCTGTCGACGCCCGCCCTGGAGGCGGCGCGGCTGATGGCCGATCAGAACCTGCCGGGGCTGATAGTCCTGGACGAGGACGGCAAACCGTTCACCATCCTGCCGGGCACCCAGGTGCTGCGCCTGGCCGTGCCGCAGTACTGCCAGGACGATCCCGCGCTGGCCCGGGTGGTGGACGAGCAGCACGCCGACCTCTTCCTGCGCGCGCTCGGTGACAAGACAGTGCGCGAGCTGCTGCCGGATCGGCCCCGGGAGTTGCCCGTGGTCGATGGCGACGCCACCGTGCTGGAGATCGCCGCGGTGATGGCGCGAATGCGCAGTCCCGTCGTCGCGGTGATGGCGCAAGACCGGATGACCGGCGCCGTCACCCTGGACAACCTGCTCGACCGGATGCTCGCCTCATGACGACGCAAGCCTGGCTTGCGATCGCCATCTTCGTCGTCGCGTACGCCCTGATCGCCACCGAGAAGGTCCACCGGGTCGCGGCCGCCCTCGGTGGCGCCGCGCTGATGCTCGCCCTGGGGCTGACCGACGCCGAGCATGCGTTCTTCTCCGAGCACGCGGGCATCGACTGGAACGTCATCTTCCTGTTGCTCGGCATGATGCTCGTGGTCAGCGTCCTGAAACGCACCGGTGTCTTTGAGTACGTGGCGATCTGGGCGGCCAAGAAGGCGAAGGGCAAGCCGTTCCGGGTGATGGTGATCCTGTGCCTGGTCACCGCCTTCGCCTCGGCGCTGCTCGACAACGTCACCACCGTCCTGCTGATCGCCCCCGTGACGATCCTGGTCTGCGAACGCCTGGGAGTGCCGGTCGCGCCGTTCCTGATCGCGGAGGTGCTGGCGAGCAACATCGGCGGCACCGCGACCCTGGTCGGCGACCCGCCGAACATCATCATCGCCAGCCGCGCCGGACTGAGCTTCAACGACTTCCTGGTCAATCTGGCGCCGATCGTGCTGGTGCTGCTGGTGGTGTTCGTCGGGGTGATCCGGGTGTTGTTCCGGAAGGCCTTCGTGTACCACCCAGAGCGGGTGGCCGAAGTGATGTCGCTGCGGGAGAAGGACGCGATCCGGGACAAGCGGCTGCTGATCGTCAGCCTCGCCGTGCTGGTGGTGATCATGGCGGCCTTTGTGCTGCACACCGTGCTGCACCTGGAGCCGGCGGTGGTGGCGATCGTCGGCGGTCTGCTGTTGCTGGCGCTCTCCCGGCTGGACGCCGAGGACGTCGCCAAGGACGTCGAGTGGCCGACCCTGGCGTTCTTCGCCGGCCTGTTCATCATGGTCGGCGCGCTGGTCGCCAACGACGTGATCGGCAAGCTGGCCGAGCAGGCGGTGGAGCTCACCGGCGGCCGGCTGTGGTTCGCCACCATGCTGCTGCTGTGGATCTCGGCGTTCCTGTCGGCGATCGTGGACAACATCCCGTACGTGGCGACGATGAGTCCGCTGGTGTCGGAGTTGGTGGAGGCGACCGGCGGCGGCGGCGCGTCGAACGTGCTGTGGTGGTCGCTCGCGCTGGGAGCGGACCTCGGCGGCAACGCGACAGCGGTCGGGGCGAGCGCCAACGTGGTGGTGCTGGGCATCGCGGAGCGCAGCGGCCACAAGATCTCGTTCTGGCAGTTCACGAAGTACGGCCTGGTGGTCACCGTGATCACGCTCGCGATCTGCGTGCCGTACCTCTGGTTCCGCTATTTCTGATCGCGCTTGGCCACCGGGCCGCGCCGGGTCAGTCGGCCGGCGTGGCGGAGGTGATCCGGTGCAGCGCGAACGTGTGCGCCATCTCGGTGCGCCCGTCCTCGGCGCGCAGGTAGCCGCTGCTCATCGACACCGGCGTGACCAGGCGCGAGGCGTTGCCGCCGTGTGAGTCGACGTATCCCACCCAGACCCTGCTCCCGGCCTGCAGCGCCTGCCGCAGCACGGCCAGGGTCTCGGTGACCGACGCCGCGTCGGCCGGGCGGGTGGCGACCGGGGCGCGACGTGCCACGCGGGCTGCGGCGTCACCGCGTCGGAGCGCCGCCACCGCCGCTTCCGCCCGCGCCCGGTCCAGGCCGGGCTCCTGGCTCGGCGCCGGCGTCCGCCCGGAAGCACGCGGCGCATCCGGACGGGCCAGCACGACGGCGCCCGCCGTGTCCTCCGCCGCTGGGGCGTACCCGGCATCACGCAGCGTGGCGAGCAGCCGCGCCGGCAGGTACGGCGTGATCAGCACCGTGGGCGCCAGCCGGCGCAGCGACAGGTGCGCCAACCGGCGGTCGGCCAACACCTCCGCCAGGCGCGCCTCGTCGTCGCTGCGGAGGTACGCGCCCGCGGAGCCGACCCGGATCCCGCCGTGCCGGCGCGCCGTGTCGTCGATCAGGTACGTCAACGCCTGGGGCGCCGGGGTCAGGGACCGCTTGCGGAACAGCGCGTGCAGGTCCTCCGCGGCCATCCCGGCGTCCAGGGCCCGGCGCACGCTCCCAGGCGTCACCCGGTACACGGTGGCGCCGCCGGAGGACTCCCGCTCGGCGGCCAGCGACAGCTCCGCGGCGAGCGCTGGCTCCGGCGGCCCAGGCGCCACCACGGTGAGGTCCGCCTGCACCAGCACGTGATCCACCGGCGCCGGCAGCAGCTTGGCCAGTGTCGCGGTCACGTCGACGGACTCCGAGGTGAGCAGCAGCCGGCCGTACGACGTGAGCGCTCCCAGGCCGGTCACGCCCAACGCGGCCGCCTGCGCCGAGGTCCACCGCACCGTGTCGTCCCGCAGCCGGCCGCCCCGGCGCGGCGTCCGCCAGGCGAGCTGGGCGATCAGCTCGTCGTCGCTCGGCGCGGCCCCCTCGGGGAACTCCGCCAGCCGCCCCAGCACCGCCCGGCGGACCGGCGGGGTGGCGATCCGGTCCGCCTCGCCGGACAACGCGTTGATCGGCCGGTCTCGTGCGGACCCTCGCTCGCTGCCCGGAGTCCGTTCTGGTGAGGTCCGGTCCTCGCGTTGGCCGACCAGCCCCGGCTGCCGCGTCATGGTCAGCCACGTGTCAGCCAGGGCGACCCAGCGCGGCGCCAGGTCCGACACCCGCCACCGGTCGTACGCGGCGGTCGGCAGCCACTGCGGCGCCGCTTCCCGGTCGTCGTCGAGCAGACCCGCGGCGGCCGCGGTCTCCAACAGCAGCGCGGCGACAGCGTCGCCAACCCCGGCGACGCGGGCCAGCCGGCGCAGGTCGCGCACTCCGACGCCGCCGGACCGCAGCACCGCCGCCGGCTCGGCGGCCAGCGCCTCCAACAGCGCCTCGGTCTGCCGGATCGCCTCCATCGCCTGCCCCGATCCCGCGGCGTCCACGGATTCCGGATCCCGCAGGCTCGCCTCGTGCGGCGGCGGCTCGGGGTGCAGCTCGCCGAGCGGCGGCGATCCGGCTTCCCGGCGTAGCAGCAACCCGATCTCACGGGGCAGCTCCACGGTGTCCTCGCCGACGGGCGTCAACAGCCGCCGGGTGATCAGCCAGCGCACCGGTGTCTGCTCGGCTGGCTTCTCCGCTGGCTTCTCCGCGACCGGCTGGCGGGCGCTGGCGACCGTGCCGACCGGGGGGCCGGCCGCGAGTCGGTCCAGCACGCGTCGGGCGGCTTCGGGGGCCGCTCGCAGCGCGTTCCGCAACGCGGCGGGGTCGGCGACCAGCTCGCCGGCGGTCGCGTCCAGGTCCGCGCCCGGTCGCCCCAGCCCGGCCGGGTACGGAGCGCAGCACTCCTCCACCACGGGCGGCACCCGCAGCGAGCCGTCCTCGGGGTAGGTCAGCGCGCGTTCCCGCAGGGCGTCGATCGCGCGCCGCACCGCCGCCTCGGGCGCTCCTCCCGCGACCAGCGCGATCACCGCCTCGACCGAGGCTGCGTCGCCGAGCAGCCGCAGGGCGTCGAGGATCTCCAGGGTGAACCGGTCGAGCCCCTCCAGCGCCCGGGCCGTCGAGAGCCGCGACTGCGCGCGCGCCGCGAGCGCGGAGACGTCCGCGGGCACGGGCAGCGCGAGGTCCGGCCGCGCCCGCAGCAGGGCCGCCAGCTTGTCGTCGGGCAGGCCGCGGAGGTGGTCAGCGAGCGTCATAGTCCCTCAACGCTACCGGCGCGGCTGCCGGAGGCTGGTCCGACGCCGGCCCGCTCTCCCGCCAGAGGCTGTCAGGGCGCTGGCGACAGCGCGTGGCGCCCCCGTCCCGGCGTCCCTGCCGGTGTGTCAAACTTTGCCCTGGGAACAGCTTCGAGGAGGGACGATGGCCGCTTCGACTGGCCGGAAGAAGGGCCCCAAGGGCCAGGTCGTCAAGGACGGGCGCCTGCCAGTGTCGGAGTTCCTCTTCGACCGGGCGGGCGCCGGTTCGCCGTACGGCGAAGAGGTCGAGTTCCCGATGCCCGCGGACGGGCTGGTCTACCAGCACTCCGAGCCGCAGCCTCCCAGGGAGCGCTGACTCGACGGCCCGCGCCGGCGTGCCTCGGTATTGGCTTGGGCTGGCGACACCGGGCCAGATAGCCTTGTGACAGGGCGGCGAGGCTGCCCTTGACGTCGTCTAGCGCAGATAGCAGAGGGTCAGCGGTGCCTACCGGCCGAGTCAAGTGGTACGACGTGGAGAAGGGCTTCGGCTTCCTCACCCGCGACGACGGCGATGACGTGTTCGTGCACAAGGGCGCGCTGCCCACGGGCGTCGCCGAGCTGAAGCCGGGCCAGAAGGTCGAGTTCGGCGTGGTGGAGAGCCGCAAGGGCAACCAGGCGCTGTCGGTGAAGCTGCTGGAGCAGCCCCAGTCGCTGACCGAGCTGCGCCGGCGCTCTCCGGACGAGCTGCACGGTCTGATCGAAGACATGATCAAGGTGCTGGATTCCAAGGTGCAGCCCGAGCTGCGCCGGGGCCGGCATCCGGACCGCAAGGTGACGAAGAAGATCGCCGAAGTGGTGCACGCCGTCGCCCGCGAGCTCGAGATCTGACCCGCCGGTCTGATCCGGCTCCGCTCAGCTGGCCTGCGCCGATCCGCGCAGGGTCTCCGGGGCGACCCGGGGGACCAGCCCGGCGTCGGCCGCCCGGCCCAGCAGGGTCTCCGCTGCCGCGTGCCCTTCCTCACCCAGATCCTCGGTGAACGCGTTGACGTACAGGTCGATGTGCCGCTGGATCACGTCCGGCTCCATCTCCTGGGCGTACGCGCGCACATAGGACGCGCTGGCGCCGGGGTCGGTCCAGGCCAGGCGCACCGACTGCCGCACCTGCTCGGCGATCGGGGCGGCGTCCAGGCCGCGACGGGCCAGGATCGCGCCGAGCGGGATCGGCAGGCCGGTCTGCCCTTCCCACCAGTCGCCGAGGTCGGCGATCGAGTGAAGACCGTAGTTCTGGTACGTGAAGCGCGCCTCGTGGATCACCAGGCCGGCCGCGACGCGCCCGTCGCGCACAGCCGGCATGATCTCGTGGAACGGCATCGTCACGATCCGGCCGGGCGGGAAGTCGGCGGACCACAGCCGGAACAGCAGGTACGCGGTGCTGCGCTCGCCCGGGATTGCCACGGTGTTGCCGGCGATCGCCTGCGCCGGATCTCCGGACGCGCTGGCTGTCAGCACCAACGGGCCGCAACCTCGGCCCAGCGCCCCACCGCACGGCAGCAGCGAGTACTGGTCCAGCAGCCACGGCAGCGCCGCGTAGCTGACCTTCACGATGTCGTACGCGCCCTGCTCGGCGGCGGTGTTGGTGACGTCGATGTCGGCGTACGTGACCTTGATCGGCGGGGCCGAGGGCACGAGGCCGTGCACCAGCGCGTGGAAGGTGAACGTGTCGTTCGGGCACGGCGAGATCGCCAGGGTGAGGGCTGTCATCGCGGGTCCTTCGTCGCTGTCGAGAGTGCGGTCGGGGCCGCTGTCGAGAGTGCTGCCGGGATCGCTGTGGAGATCGCGTGGCTGAGCGCGTCCAACGCCTCGGCCAGTCGCCAGGCGGACTTGTCTCTGGGGCCGACCAGGTTGGAGACGGCCCGCAACTCGGCGTGCGGCAGACCGGCGCCCGCGGCCGCGGTCGCGACGCCGAAACCCTCCATCGCCTCGGCCACCGCCGCTGGGTGACGCCCCGCGAGCCGCGCTGTCGCCTCGGCGGTCCCGGTGACTGTCGAGACCGTCAGGATGTCGCCGACGACCGCGTCCGGGTGGGTCAGGAACGGGTCCGCGGCGAGCGTTCCGCTGCCGAAGCCCAGCTCGTCGATCGGGATGAAGCCCTCCGGCGACTCGGCTCCCAGGTCCGCGGCGACGCTGCGGGAGGCGAGCACCACGGCGCCGATCTCGGCGCGCCCGGGCAGCCCGCCGGCCACCCCGGCGCTGACCACCGCGTCGTACGGGACAGCGGCGCGCGCGATCGCGTACGCCGTGCCGGCGGCCGCCGCGGCGGGCCCGACCCCTACCGCCACCACGTCGACGTCCCCGGCAGCGGGGGCGCGCTCGCGCCTGGCGGCGTCGCCCAGCCCGGCCAGCACCGCGTCGCGCTCAGCGGCAACCGCTGTCGCCACCAGCAGTCTCATGCGCTAGCCGCCTTTCGCCGGCCCGGACCGCCGCGCTGTCCGCAGACCCCGGGGCCAGTGCCGGTGACGGCGCCCCGGGGAGGGCGCGTCCGTCGTGGGGGATGCTTCCTCCCCGACGGTACGCGGCGCTCCTGCCGCATCCCGCAGCCGGACCGTCGGCGACTCGTCCGGCGGCGTGCCCGACGGCCCGTGCGGCGGCGTGTCAGGGGTGTCCGGCGCTTCGGAGCTGATCACGACACCGCGCAGTCGCTCGTGGCGTAGCCGGCGTGCCCACGCCGTCACGCGCACGGCCGACAGGGTGACGCACGCGGTGAGGGCAGCCAGCCCGAGTTGTCCATGGGCCGGGATCAGGCCGATGCCGCCGCCGGCCACCCACGCCAGGATCAGCAACGTCTCGGAGCGCGCGAACGCGCTCGCCCGCACCTTCTCCGGCAGCCGCTCCTGGATCACGGCGTCCAGGGCCAGCTTCGACACCCCGCTGGCGAGCGCGATCAGCACGCACAGGACCGTGACGGTCACGATCGAGTACCACCAGCTGGCGACGATCGCGGCGAGCACGACCACGATCAGCGACGCGCCCTGCAGCGCCAGCGGGCGCCGGATCCGCAGCCGGGCGCACAGGGCGGTGGCGAGCAGCGAGCCGGCGCCGAGCGCGCCCAGCACCAGGCCGATCGCGAGGCCCTCGGTGGCGGGGAAGTCGCCCTCGCGCACGCGGAACGCGAAGAAGAGCGCCACGAAACCGTACGCTGCCCGTAGCGTCGCGCTTCCGGTGAGCGCCACCGTCAGCAACCGGCCGGTGAGCACCTTGGCGGTCTTGCGGCCCGGGAGCTGGAAGAGCCGCGGCACTGTCTCGGGTGGATCGGAGTCGGCGCGCGGCGGAAGTCGCAGCGCGATCACCATGCCGACGACGAACACGATGGTGGACAGGCGCAGCGTCCACTGCGGCCCCAGGTAGAACAGCGCCAGCCCGATCGGTGCGATCGCCGCGCCGGCCGCCGAGCCGTACAGGGACGCTCGGGCACCGGCCTCGACCAGGCCGAGGTTGGGAGGCAGCAGCCGGGGCACCGCCGCGGAGCGCGCCACTCCGTACGAGCGGGACAGCACCAGCATGCCGAACGCCGCCGGGTACAGCGCGATCGTGTCGAGGTTGTCGGCGATCACCCAGGCCAGGAACGCGCGCCCCAGCATCGTCGTGGCCAACGCGTACCGGCGGCCGTGCCGGAACCGGTCGAGCATCGGCCCCACCACGGGAGCCAGGAGCGCGAACGGCGCCATGGTGACCAGCAGGTAGAGCGCGACCCGGCCGCGCGCCTCGCCCACCGGCACGGTGAAGAAGATGGTGCCCGCCAGGCCCAGCGCTACCAGGGTGTCCCCGGCGCAGGAGATCGCGTGCAGGTCGAGCAGCCGCACCATGCCGACCTCGCCTTTGGCGCTGCGGTGGCGCACCCGCCGCAGCTGCGTGGTGAGCCGGCGACTGGCGACGCGGGCAGCCCGGCCCGCCGCCTGCGCCCCGGCCGCGGCGGCCTTCGCGCCGCGCGCCGCCGCGCCCCGTCCTGGCGTCGGGTTCGGATCCGTCGCCGCGTTCGCGCCTCGGGCGGCCGGGGTCTCGGCGCCGGGGTCGTCGCGGTGGTCAGGCACGTTTCCATCCTCTCGCAGGGCCGTGAGATCCGTGGCGTTCCGCGCCCCGCTGGTCAAGATCGTGAGCGGTCGGGCGGCGGGAAGCGCCGGGGCGCGGGCGCGGCGCGGAAGCCGGTGAGGCAGAATTGCCTGGTGACCGGAACTGCCGTTGAAAGCGTTGTCAGGCGCAAGGCCCACAAGCTGGACGCCGCGTGCGCGGAGGCGGTGGAGTTGGCCCGGGACGCGGCGGTCGCGGCGGTCGAGGCGGCCGACGACGGCGTCACGGTCGGCGGGCACGTCGATGTGGTCGCAGAAGGCGAGCGGCTGGCGACGCACTTCTTCGAGTGCACACTGCCCGGCTACCGGGGTTGGCGCTGGTCGGTCACCGTCACCCGGGTGTCACGCAGCAAGAAGGTCACCGTCTGCGAGGTCGCCCTGCTGCCGGGTCCGGACTCGCTGCTGGCTCCTTCGTGGGTTCCGTGGCAGGAGCGGCTCCAGCCCGGTGATCTCGGCGTCGGCGACCTGATGCCGACCGCGTCGGATGACGACCGGCTGGCTCCGGCGTACCTGCTCTCCGACGATCCGGCGGTCGAGGACGCCTCGTGGGAGGTGGGCCTCGGCCGGATGCGGGTGATGAGCCGGCTGGGCCGGGAGGAGACCGCCGAGCGGTGGCGCGACTCCGACCACGGGCCCGCGGCGCCGATCTCGAAGGCGGCGCCGAAGGAGGCTCGGTGCGGCGCCTGCGGTTTCTATCTGCCGCTGGCCGGCTCGCTGCGGGCGGCGTTCGGCGTGTGCGGCAACCTGTACGCGCCTGACGATGGCCAGGTCGTCACCGCGGACCACGGATGCGGCGCGCATTCGGAGGTGCTGGTCGAGCCGGGTGGCGACGTGGAAGAGCTTCCCACGGTGTACGACGACAGCGAGGTCGAGTCGGTCCGCGGCGACGCCTGACGCCGCGGCCGCTAAGGCCGCCCAGGCTTCCCGGGATCGCGCCGACGGCGCCGCCGGGCGCGCATGTGCATCGTCAGGATCCCGGCCAGCCCGCCGGCGACTCCGGCCAGGCAGGTCCACAGCCACATCGACTGGCCCTGCGCGGCGAGCTCGTCCCGGTAGAGCAGCAGCGCCAGCCCGGCCAGCCCCCACACGACCGTGCCGACGACCGCGAAGGGCATCATCGGCACTTCCAGCGGTTCGGCGATCTGGCGTAACGGGCGGCGAGCCATCTGACCAGCCTACGGTTCGGCGCCCTGCGGCCCCACCTCACGCGCGGCGCCTGTCACAAGGCTCACCAGCTCGAAGGTCCGGTAGTGCTTCGCGTGCGGGTCGCCGCAGCTGAGCTGCGCCGGCAGCGGCGAGAGCACCGCCCGCACCGTGGCCAGGGCTGTCGTGTCGGCCCACGCCAGCGCGACCCGCCACTCGTGCTCGTCCAGCTGGGTCGCCGACACCGGCCGGATCGCGTCCAGGCGGGTCTCGCCCAGCTCCTGCCTGGCGAGGCATTCGGCGGCCTGCGCCGGCGGCGGCTGGGTCGAGCGCCCCCGGAGCTGGCGCGGCAGCACGTGCCCGCTCTCGTACGCCTTCACCGCGGCCAGCGCCGTGTCGAAGGTGAGCTGGCCGTAGTAGAGCCCGTGCGGCAGCGCCACCAGATTCGCCGCGAACCGGTGGCCGCCCAGGTGCGTGGTCTCCCACGTCGCGTCTGCCCGGTGCGAGGCCAGGTGCTCGGCGATCGGCCGGCCCCGCATGGCGCAGCACACGTCCTTGCGACCGTGGGCGCACACCAGATAGATCGGCTCGCGGCTCGCCTCGGCAGCCAGGTGAGGCTGGTCCAGAGGGATGTCGAGCAGGTCCCGGTCGGTCCGCACGCCGTGCCACCAGGCGAGCCCGGCCTCCGCGTCCACGAACGCCGCCGCGCGGACCGCGGGCCGGTTCCGCCGCTTGCCCGGGCGGCGGATGAGCTGCACCCGGACCCCGGCCCGGCGAGCCCGCTCGGAGAGCGTCCGCGCCACGTCGGCCGCGACCGGCGACGTGGTCAACCCGTCGACGCCCCATCCGCCCGGCTCCTCGATCAACAGCCAGCGCGGGACCAGGGCCGCGGTGCCGACCAGCGGGTCGCCCCGCCGCAGCGCCGCGGCCGCGCACCGGTACGGCGCGGCGCGGTCCGCGGCATCGCCCTCTGTCACGTGTCAAGAGGTACCACGACAGCCTCCCGGAGCAGGCGTCGGGCCAGTGTGACCTGGTCGGCCGCGTCGAGCACGTCGACACAGCGGGCGAGCGCCGGGCGCCCTGATCAGCGCTCGGCGCTCGCCGCGTGTGGTTCATCAGATTTCCCTGGCACAAGACTCGGAAAAGCTCCAGGCCCCCTGGACCGCTAGTAACCTCCCTCAGGACGCTCCTCCTGCTGTTGCTCGGGTTGCTGGCTGTAGTCGCCCTGGCCCTCCTGGCCGCCGTACTCGCCTTCACCGCCGACGCTCGAGCCAGCGCCGGTGTCCGCGCCAGCCTCGCCGCCCTGCTGGCCGCCCTGCTGGCCGCCGCCGTAGCCGCCGCCCTGCTGGCCGCCGGCCTGTCCGCCTTGAGAGCCCTGACCGCCTTCGGGTTCTGGAGCGCCTTCCCCGCCGCCGTAGCCGGCGCCCGACTCGGCGCCGACGTCGGCTTCTGAGCCAGCGCCGCCTTCGGCGCCTTGGTCGCCACGCGCCGCGCCCTGTCCGTAGCTGGCGCCGGAGTCGGCGCCGCTGTCGGCGCCCTGCTGGCCGCCGCCGTAGCCGCCTTCACCTGGCTGTCCCGATCCCGCTTCGCTGGACCGGATGTCGTCGTCGTCGAGACGCATGATTCCCCCTTTTTCGGCAAGTTGAGGTAGGTGTCGAAACCCCCTGTCGACTGTGCCGACGCTACGCCTAGATCTTCCCGCTCGCTCTTTGTTCGCCCCGTTTCATCACTAGATCGAGTAGTTCGTCATGATCTTCGCATGATCCTCCGGCTCCCAGCCTGGCTTAGGGCGGCGATAAGGGAGCGCTCACGCACTGTGAATCTCTGCGTACGAAGAGCTCGATTTATGGCGATTAGGTGCCAATGACGTAATCCGGACTAATAGCGCCATTAACGTTCCGCCGCATCCACACAACCCTCACGTCGGAACGCTGAGATTCCGACGAGGGACGCCATCGCTCGACGGGTGAGCGCGGATGTCGGGGGAGTGATCCGACACCTGCCCGGCTCGCCAGCCCGCCGGCACAACCGGCGGGCGGACGAAGGAGAGTGCGTTGAAGAAGACGATGCTGAGCATCGGGGTGGCCGCGGCCACCGTCGCCGCGGTGACCCTGACAGTCGGCGCCGCGCAGGGCGCCGAGGACGGCGACGCCAACGTCGCGGCGTACCAGAAACATGACAACGCCGTCGAAGGCTCCTACCTGGTGCGCCTCGACGACGGCGCCGACCCGGCAGCCGTGGCCAAGCGACTCGGCGCGAAGCCGACCCACGTGTACGACAGCGTCCTCACCGGCTTCTCGGCGAAGCTGACCAAGAAGCAGCGCGAGGAGGCGCGGGCCTACCAGACCGTGGCGACGGTGTCGCAGGACTACCGGATGCGGCTCGACACGCCGTCGACGCAGGAGGTCTCGTCCTGGGGCCTGGACCGCATCGACCAGAACGACCTGCCGCTGGACGGCGAGTACACGCACACGGCGACCGGCGAAGGCGTCACGGCGTACGTGATCGACACCGGGATCTCGCCGGACCACCCGGACTTCGACGGCCGGGCCGAGGTCGGCTTCGACTTCGAGGGCGGCGACGGGATCGACTGCCAGGGCCACGGCACCCACGTGGCCGGCACCGTCGGCGGCAAGACGTACGGTGTCGCGCCAGGCGCCAGGCTGGTCGGCGTGCGGGTGCTGGACTGCAACGGCAGCGGCACCTCCGCGGGCGTGATCGCGGGCATGGAGTGGGTGGCCGAGAACGCCCAGGCGCCTGCGGTGGCGAACATGTCGCTCGGCGGCGGCAAGGACGACAACCTCAACGCGGCGGCGACCAAGCTCGCCGAGCAGGGTGTGTTCCTCGCTGTGGCGGCCGGCAACGAGGGCAGCGACGCGTGCGACGTCTCGCCGGCCAGCGCCGAAGGCGTCTACACCACGGCGGCGTCCGACAAGGACGACAACTCCGCTCAGTTCACCAACCACGGTGAGTGCGTCGAGGGGTACGCGCCCGGCGTGGACATCACCTCCGCCTGGCTGGACGGCGGCGAGAACACAATCAGCGGCACGTCGATGGCCAGCCCGCACATGGCCGGCGTTGCCGCCCTCTACAAGAGCGCCAACGGCGACGTGTCGTCCGACGAGCTGATCGCCTGGCTCACGGAGAACGCGTCCAAGGACGTGATCCAGGGCGTGCCGACCGGTACGCCCGCCGATCTCGTCTTCACCAACGGCCTGTGACTCCCCGCTAGCAGTTCGCCCGGACGGCGCGGCACCCGTCCGGGCGAACCCCCGCGAGTGCCCAGGCCGCTCTTATGGATCCCTTGAGGCGCAGCTAAGGATTTCGGGGTTTTAGGCCTGCTACGTGGTGGTTAGCGTGAGATTTGCGAAGATCTCGGCGCGATTGGGGGACGGCGGTGGAAGCGCGACCGGAACTCGACGCCATCGACGCGGCCATCTGTCTCGTCCTGCAGAGCCGCCCGTACGCCACGGCGCGTGAGCTGACGCCGGTGGTCGCCGACGCCACCGACGGCGAGATCGTCGACGCGCTGGATCGACTGCGCGCCGACGGCCTGGTGCAGATCATCGAGGATTCCCCACCCCGGTACGCCGCGAAGGTCGGCCCGGACACCGCGGCCGAGATGCTGACCCGGCGCGCGAAGGCGCAGCGGCAGCGCGCGACGGCGTCGGCGTACTGCCGCGCCCCGCTGGCGAAGGCCGCCGCGGCGAACGGCGTGCCGCAGCTCGCGCACGGCGTGCCGCACATCGCGAACGGCGTGCCACAGATCCTGACCGGCCGGGACGAGAGCCGGCGCGTGATCGAAGGGCTGCAGCGCGGCGCCCGGCGCGAGGTGCTCGGGGTGGATCGCCCGCCCTACGTCGAGCACGTCGGCCCGAACCCGATCGAACGGGAGCAACTCGGCAACG